>CAZSCC010000369.1:0-7114 GCA_964604905.1 uncultured Planctomycetales bacterium | reverse complement strand
AGGAAATTGATGGCGAGCTTTTCGAAGCGAGTGCCGAGGCGTCGGCATTCCTTGAGCCATCCGATGCACTGCTCGACGATGCTCCGGCGGCGATAGGCCTCCTTATCGAAGATCAGAGGGCGACCTTTGTGGTAAGCCCGTTGATCGTCGCGCTGGGGGATGACCGCTCCGATGCCATGATCCCTGAGCCACTGACGGATGCGGGGATAGCTGTATCCCTTGTCGCCAGCGAGCCGTTCCGGCCGCATCCGAGGACGTCCAAGCGGCTGAGGAATGGAGATCTGATCCATGACGGCCTCCACCCGTGTGGAATCATGGACCTGACCGGCAGTTACTTCAACGGTGATGGGAAGGCCTTGACCGTCAACCACCAGGTGGAATTTGCTGCCGAATCCGCCTCGCGAGCGGCCCAGAGCGTGGTCTCGGGGTTCGTCGGGGTGCCGCCGGAGACTTTTTTCGTAGCGCCCGCGGCGGCCCGTGAAGCCCGTACGTTCGAGCCGTCGATGCAGAACAGATCCCAGTCGATCTTGCCCTCTCGATCCAATCGGATCTGCAGGGCTTCCAAGACTCGATCGTACGATCCGTTGGATCGCCAAAGCGTGAAGTACTCGTACACGCTCTGCCACGGACCAAATCGTTCGGGCAGATCTCGCCAGGGAGCTCCGGTTCGAAGAACCCAGAGCACCCCATTGAGCATTTCCCGCACGTCGCGCCGGGGCCGTCCGGTGGGCGCGGGCTTTGTTGTGACGAACGGCGTTAAGAGTTCCCATTCTTCGTCGCTGACTTCGTGTCGATGCGCCATTGGCCGATTCCCCCTCTTCCTACAGGGGTTATCGGCATTTCCCGAGTTTTCAGACAGAGCCTAATTCCTCCCGTCCACTCATCCCAGGAAAGTTTGGGGATGAGCATGGCCGATAACTCGGTTATAGTATGGCCATGCCCGATTTCCGGAAGATCCCCAAGGTCGACGTCATCCTCTCCCACCCCGGCGCCCAACCCCTGATCGCCGAGGCGGGCCGCGAGTTCTTCTCGACCTGCCTCGACGAAGTATTCGACTCGATCCGGGAGCGCATGAAGGCGGGCCAGGAAGCGCCAGTCGACCCCGCCGCGATCCTCTCCGCCGTGAGCGAGCGCCTCACCGCGCGCCGCGCGCCCAAACTCTGCCGCGCCATCAACGCCACGGGCGTCATCCTCCACACGGGGCTCGGCCGCGCGGTCCTCGCGAAGGCCGCGATCGAGGCCATTGTTTCCGAGCAGGCCGGCTACTCGCTCCTCGAGGTCGACCGCGCGACGGGCGACCGCTCCATCCGCGAGACCCACGTCGTCGAGCTCATCCGAGAGATCAGCGGCGCCGAGGCGGCTACCGTCGTCAACAACAACGCGGGCGCCACGCTCATCACCCTCGCCACTCTCGCCCGGGACCGCGAGGTCATCACCTCGCGCGGGCAGCTTGTCGAGATCGGCGGCTCGTTTCGCATCCCCGACGTCATGAAGCAGAGCGGCGCCGTCCTTGCGGAGGTCGGCACCACCAACAAGACCTACGTCTCGGACTACGAGTCGGCGATCACGGAGAAGACCGCGCTCCTCATGCGCGTCCACACGTCGAACTACCGGATCGTGGGCTTCACCCACTTCCCCAGCCTCCAGGAGCTGGTCGCGCTCGGGAAGAGGCGGTCGATCCCGGTCATGGACGACCTCGGCTCCGGCGCCTTCGTCGACCTCGCGCCCTTCGGCGTGACCGACGAGCCGACTGTCCAATCGAGCGTGAAGGCGGGCGCCGACGTGATCACCTTCAGCGGCGACAAGCTCCTGGGCGGCCCCCAGGCCGGAATCATCGTCGGGAAGAAGGAGACCGTCTCCCGCATCCGGAAGAACCCGCTCTTCCGCGCCCTGCGCGTGGATAAGCTCAAGCTCACCGCCCTCGAGGCGACGCTCAAGCTTTACCTCGACAAGGAACGCCTGTTCCGCGAGCTCCCGACTCTCCGGATGATCTCGATGACGCTCGACGAGTGCGAGAAGCGCGCCCTCTCGCTCGCGCAGCGGCTCAAGAACCTCCCCGGCCTCACAGTCGACGTCTGGGACGACGCCAGCGAGTTCGGCGGCGGCTCCGTCCCCACCCAGCAGATCCCCACGAAGGTCGTCGCCGTAAAGCACGCCTCCATCCCGCTCCCGGGCCTCTACGAGAGGCTCCGCCGCGGACAGCCGTGCGTCTTCGCCCGCGTCCAGCGCGAACGCGTCCTCTTCGACGTGCGCACCCTCCAGGAGGGCGACGAGGAGGATCTCGCCGCCTCGGTCCGCACCGTCCTCTGCGCCTGAGTCTTCATCCCCCTGACCCTCCCATCTCGGTATAGATTTCATCGAACCCCGCCGCTATAATCCCGGCGCAATGTCCACCGGCCGGGGCGATCTCCTCATCGGGAAGATCGCGTTGCGAGAGGGAGTGATCACCCGCGAGCAGCTCTTCGACTGCCTCCAGGCCCAGGAACGCAATCCCTCGCGCTCGCTCGGATCGATCATGGTCTCCCGCGGCTACCTGACCGGAGAGAACGTCGACCGCCTGGTCGAGCTCCAGAAAAAGGTTTTCGAGTCCGCCGCCCCCGACGGCACCGCCCCGAACCGGCGGACCGTGCTCTTGGGGAAGCTCCTCGCCGATCGGGGCCTCGCCACCGAGTACCAGGTCAACGAGTGCCTCCGGCTCCAGGGACGCATGGCCGAGCTGGGAATCACCCCCGTCCCGCAGTTGGGCGAGATCCTCCTCCGCCGCAGCTACGTCGACAAGGGGGCCATCGAGACCGCCCTCCAGCTCCAGAACCTCCAGCTCTACACTTGCCCTGACTGCGGCGCGCCCATCGAGATCGGCGAGGGCTCGCCCGTCAAGGAGACCGGATTCGCCTGCGCGGCCTGCGGCGCCGAGGTGCCCTTCCTCTTCGCGAAGATGGCCACCGCGGTCAAGGAGGCGCTCGATGAGGCCTCGAAGGAACACGACGTCGAACTCCCTGACGAAGTCCGCTCCGCCGCCGCCGAGCCCTCCAAGAGCTTCGGGAAATATATCCTGCTCAAGGAGATCGGGCGAGGTGGAGCGGGCATCGTCTACAAAGCCTGGCAGCAGGACCTCAACAAGATCGTCGCCCTCAAGATCCTCCCTCACGAGAGCGACACCGCCGCCGGCATCAAGACCCCCTTCGGCGACGTCGAGGACGTGAAGCGCTTCTACAACGAGATCCGCGCCCACGCGGACCTTAAGCACCCCAACATCGTGCCCATCCTCGACTTCGGCTCCGTCGACAACCACTTCTACTACACGATGAAGTACATCGAGGGCGTGACCCTCGACGGCGTCGTCCGCGAGGGCATCGACGAACGCGCGTTCCAGACCACGATCATCACCGCCCTCGCCAGCGTCCCCGACCCGGCCCGCCGCGAGACCGCCCGGATCGTGAAGGGCAGGGGGATGGCCCTCAAGAAGGCCCTCGAACTCATGCGCCACGTGGCCGCCGCCGTCGAGTTCGCCCACCAGCACGGCATCTACCACCGCGACATCAAGCCGGCGAATATCATCATCGACAAGGACGCCGCCCCGTGGCTCATGGACTTCGGCCTCGCCAAGGTAACCGAGATCGGCGACAGCGCCTACGTGAAAGGCGTCATCATGGGCACGCCCTACTACATGCCTCCCGAGCAGGCCCTGGGCGACATGGAGCAGGTCGACAACGTCAGCGACATCTACTCGCTCGGAGCCGTCCTCTACGAGATGGTCAGCGGCTTCTGCCCCTACACCGGCAAGACCCCCGACGAGGTCCTCTCCTCCCTGCCCAAGGAGCCTCCGGAAAGCATCGCCACCCACGTGAAGGACCTCCCCGAGGACGTGACCCGCATCATCGAGAAGGCGATGGCGCGCGAGAAGAGCGCCCGTTACCCCTCGGCCAAGGCGCTCTCGGACGACCTCTCCAACTTTCTCGAGGGAAGGCCCCTCAACGAGGAGCCGCTGGGCGCGTGCCCGCGCTCGGTGTGGAACCGCCTCAAGGGCATGTTCGGCGGGAAGGAGTCCTAGAGGAGCGCGACCAACTCGGTCAGCGACCGCACCACCTCCACGCCGTCCGCCGATCCCTCCGGCGTGATCCGTTTCTGCCGCTCGATCAGCACCGGTCTCACCCCCGCGCGACGCGCGCCCTCCACGTCCTCGTCGGGGAGGTCCCCCACGTGGAGCGCCTCCTCAGGCCGGACGCCCGCCCGGCGCAGCGCCTCCACGAAGATGCGCGGATCGGGTTTCCGGACGCCCACTTCCGCGGAGATCACCATGAAGTCGACCAGCCGATCGAGGCCGAGGCCCGCGCCGATCTTCTTGAGACGCGTGTCCCAGTTGGAGACCACCCCAAGCCGCAGGCCGCGGGCCCGCAGGTCGCGCAGCGCGGGCTCGACGTCATCGTAGAAGCGCCAGACGTCCGATTCGCCGAACCGGACGTAGAGGGCCTCGAACCACGCATCGAACGCCACCGGCCCCAGGCCGGGGAGGCGGGCGTAAATCCGGCGCGTGATCTCGCGCCACATCGCGTAGTCCTGCGCGTCGCTCGACGTCCCGTCCGACGCGGCTTCACGGACGTACGCCTTGAAGACGGGGACGAACGCCTCCGCGAAGGAGGCGGAAGAGAGCCGGACTCCGAACCGCGCGGTCGTGTCGGCGTAGATCGTCCCGAGGTCCGGCCAGGCGAAGAGGAGAGTATGGCCCGCGTCGAAGAAGACGGCTTTCGTCATGCGCGCACGCGCCCGCGAAGGAGGAGGTCGTCCCCGATCCGCTCGACCGAGAGGTCCGTGATCGCCAGTGCCTGCTCCATGAGTTCCATCCCCTCCCCCTCGACGGGGGTCTTCGCCTCCCGGCCGCCGACGAGTTTCGGGGCGACGAACACGCAGATCTCGTCCGCCAGCCCGGCGCCGAGGATGCTCGCGTGCACCTCGCCGCCCCCCTCCACGAGGATCTTATGGTATCCCTCGCGGGCGAGCGCCTCGAAGACGATCCGGAGATCCCTCACATCGAGCCGGAGGACCTGCACGCCCCGACGCTGCAGCTCGCGAAGCTTCCCCGCAGGCGCACCCGGCGAAACCGCCAGGATCGTCGCCTGCTCGCGCGCGGTCTTGACGATCGCGGCGTCGAGCGGTGTCCCGGCCGCCGTGTCGAGCACGATGCGCGCCGGGAGGCTCCGGGCGCCCCGCAGGCGGGGATCATCGCGGAGCACCGTCCCGCTCCCGACCAGGATCGCCTGGAACGTGTCGCGATACCGGTGGAGCCAGGCGCGCGACTTCTCGCCCGTGACCCATCGGGAGTCCCCGCTGCGCGTCGCTATCTTCCCGTCGGCGGTCATGGCCCACTTCGCGACGACGTACGGCAACCCGCGCGTGTGCACCTTGACGAAAGGGGCGTTGAGTTCTCGCGCCTCGTCCGCAAGGAGGCCGGTCGCGACGCGGATGCCCGCCTTCTTCAGGATCGCGATCCCCCTTCCGTCGACCATCGGGTTCGGGTCGCGCATCGCCACGACCACGCGCGAAAGCCCGCTCCCGGCCAGAAGCTCGCTGCAGGGGGGCGTCTTCTTCGGATGGGGCGAACAGGGCTCCAACGTGACGTACATCGTAGCGCCCTTGGCGCGCGCGCCGGCCGCCTTGAGCGCGTGGACTTCCGCGTGAGGCCTTCCGAAGGCGCGGTGGTAACCCTCCCCGACGATCCGCCCCCCCCGGACCACGACCGCCCCGACCAGCGGATTGGGGGCGGTGCGCCCGGCCCCCTTCGCGGCAAGCTCCAGCGCCCGCCGCATGAAATCCTTCTCCGCGCGGCTCACGCGAGGGTGCCGGCCAGGGAGAGCGCCGTGGCGTCCCGGATGTCGACCTGGACGAACTGCCCGCGAAGGTCCCGCCCGGCCTCGAAGTTCACGATCCGGTGGGTGTCGCTGCGGCCGGTCTGCCGCCGGGCGTCGCGCTTGCTCGGCCCCTCGACCAGCACCTCGAGCCGCCGGCCCACGCGCGCGCGATTCTTCTCGAGAGAGATCCTCTCCTGCACTTCGAGAAGGACCAGGTTGCGCCGCTTCTTTTCCCCTTCGGGGACGTCGTCGGCCAGCGCCGCCGCGTCGGTCCCCGGACGGGGCGAATACTTGAAGACGAACGAGTTCTGGAATCGGACGCGCTCCATGAGCGCGACCGTCTGGTCGAAGTCCTCCGCCGTCTCGCCCGGAAAGCCGACGATGAAGTCGCTGGCGATCTCGATCCCGGAAACTTCGCGCTGGACCGTGTCGCAGATATCCAGATAGCGCTCGGCGCTGTAGCCGCGCCGCATCGCCTTGAGGACCCGGTTCGAGCCCGACTGGACGGGGATGTGGAGGTACTTGCAGACTTTCGGAAGGTCGCGCATCGCCCCGACGAGGCTCGGGCGCACGAAGGACGGATGGGAGGTGATGAAGCGGACCCGGCGGATGCCGTCGACCTCGCTCACCTTGCGGAGGAGGCCGCCCAGATCACAGTACGGCTTCAAGCCCTTCCCGTAGGAGTTGACCGTCTGGCCCAGGAGCGTGATCTCGACCGTCCCCTGTCCCGCCAGACGGCGAACCTCCTCGACGATCTTCTCCGGCGGCCGGCTGACCTCCGAGCCGCGCGTGGTTGGAACGATGCAGAACGTGCAGGAGAGGTCGCAGCCTTCCATCGCCTTGACGTACGCCTGGAACTGGGTGGCGCGCGATTGGATCGCCTCCGCGCCGTCGATGAACTCGTCGTCGAAGTCCTCGGTCGCGATCCGCCGTTTCCCGGTGGAGCGGATCTCTTCGACGAGGCGCGGGATGGCGCCCATGTGGCGCGGCCCGACGATCAACTGGACGTGAGGGAGTTGATCGAAGAGCCGGTCCTGCCGGTTCTGGGCCATGCAGCCGACGATGCCGACGACGAGGTCGGGCTTCTTCTTCTTCAGCCGCTGGACGAGCCCGGCGTTCGAAAGCGCTCGCTCCTCGGCATGCTCGCGGACCGAGCAGGTGTTGAAGAGGATGACGTCTGCCTCCTCCTTCCGATCCGTGGTCGTGTAGCCCTGGGCGAGCATCCGGGACAGGATGAGATCGCTGTCCAGGACGTTCATCTGGCAGCC
>CAZSCC010000368.1:0-10447 GCA_964604905.1 uncultured Planctomycetales bacterium | reverse complement strand
CATCCTTGGGCTTCTCGGCCATGTAGAACCAGACGGTCCGGTTGCTCTTGTATTCCTGGAGGATGCCCAGGTAGACGACCTCGATGTTGTCGGGCGTGGTCGCGTCCAGCCTCTCGGTGTAGATCTTGATCAGCCGGCCGTAGGCGTGGACCACCTCCCCGCGGTTCTGGATCGGCTGGAGGTAGGCGAGGTCCGCGTTAAGCTTCGGGTTGACCGACTTCGCGATCGACTCCGGCGTGACCGCGTGGAGGAACACGTTGACGAGGTTGATGAACTCGGGAGTCTCCTTGACCACCTTATCCATCCCGTCCTTGAAGGGGGCCGCCAACTCCTTGTAGGGCACGATCCCGTCCTTGGGGAGCGGCGCGATCTGGACCTCCCTCTTTTTCCCGGGCTCTTCGGGCTTCCCCTGCGCGTCGGGCGCCACGGGAGGCGGGGCGGTACCCTTGTCCTCCCGCACCTTGAAGTCGACCTGCTCTCCGGGGGGCCTCGGCTTCGCCTTATTGGGATCCCCGCCCCGCCGGATGTAGACCATGACCCCGATCGAGAGCAGGAGCACCAGGGCCATGACATAGATCCGGGCCCATTCCCGGCCGGAGAGGCCGGGGGGCGGCCGCCGGGGGCCTGACTCATCCTTCCGGAACGGGTTGGGCAGCGGGTCGTTCATCTTCCCTACTCTACAAAAAGCTCTCTTCCAACACAAACGCTCCGACGAGGGGATGGTTCACGGGATAAGTCCACCGCTTGGATTTATCCGGCGCATCCAGGAATTCCCCGGCCGTCTCCGGCGTCCTATCAACAGGGTCTGTTGACGGTCCCGCGGAGGGTCTGATATACTCCCCGCGTCGCCCATCCACGATGCTCTAAAAGGGGGATCGTCCGCATGTTCGAGAAATTCACCGAGCGCGCCCGCAAGGTCATGAGCCTCGCGCGCCAGGAAGCCCAGCGTCTCAACAGCGAGTTCATCGGGACCGAGCACATCCTCCTCGGCATCATCCAGGAAGGCGGCGGCGTCGCCGCGAAGGTCCTCAAGAACCTCAACGTCGACCTCAAGCGCATCCGGCAGGAGATCGAGAAGCTGATCACCCCTTCCACGTCGCCGACGGTGACGCTGGGACAGCTCCCCTTCTCCCCCCGCGCCAAGCGCGTCATCGAGCTGGCCGGCGAGGCCGCCAGCCAGCTGGGCCACGACGTGATCGGCACCGAGCACCTCCTCCTGGGCCTCCTCAAGGAGAACGAGGGCATCGCCGCCCAGGTCCTCACCAACCTCGGCCTGAAGCTCGACGAGGTCCGCGACATGGTCCTCGAGGTCCTGGGGGCCGACGTCGGCCAGCAGGACGTGGACGACAAGATCAACCAGAAGGCCTCCAAATCCAAGACCCCCGCCCTCGACGCGTTCGGCCGCGACCTCATGGATCTCGCGCGCGACCGCAAGCTCGACCCGGTCATCGGACGCCGCAAGGAGATCGAGCGCGTCATGCAGGTGCTCTCGCGCCGCACGAAGAACAACCCCGTCCTCCTCGGCGAGGCGGGCGTGGGCAAGACCGCCATCGTGGAAGGCCTCGCCCAGGACATCATCAACTCGAACGTCCCAGAGGTCCTGAAGGAGAAGCGCATCGTCGTCCTCGACCTCGCCCTCATGGTCGCCGGCACCAAGTACCGCGGCCAGTTCGAGGAGCGCATCAAGGCCGTCATGAACGAGGTCCGCCGCGCGAAGAACATCATCCTCTTCATCGACGAGCTCCATACCCTGGTGGGCGCGGGCGGCGCGGAAGGCGCGATCGACGCGGCCAACGTGCTCAAGCCCTCGCTCTCACGCGGCGAGATCCAGTGCATCGGCGCCACGACCCTCGACGAGTACCGCAAGCACATCGAGAAGGACGGCGCGCTCGAGCGCCGCTTCCAGACCATCATCGTCGACCCGCCCGGGCGGGACGAGTCGCTCGAGATCCTCAAGGGCCTGCGCGACAAGTACGAGGCCCATCACCGGGTGCGCTTCACCGACGAAGCGCTCGCGGGCTGCGTGGACCTCTCCAGCCGCTACATCAACGGCCGCTTCCTGCCTGACAAGGCGATCGACGTCATGGACGAGGCGGGCGCCCGCGTGCGCCTCCAGTCCATGGTCTCG
Organism: uncultured Planctomycetales bacterium; assembly: GCA_964604905.1. Lineage (GTDB taxonomy): Bacteria > Planctomycetota > MHYJ01 > MHYJ01 > JACPRB01 > JACQFK01. Next base: position 8,319 of record CAZSCC010000368.1, on the reverse strand, counting down.
CCCCCCAACATCAAGGAGCTCGAGGACGAGATCAAGAAACTCGAGAGGGAGAAGGACGAGGCGATCTCGCTCCAGGAGTTCGAGCGGGCCGCCCAGATGCGCGATAAGGCGATGCAGCTCAAGAAGAGCAAGGAGCGCGTCCTCGCCGAGTGGCGCGAGCAGAACAAGGAGTTCGACGGCGTGGTGGACGCCGAGGTCATCTCCCAGACGGTCTCCATGATGACCGGCATCCCCCTCACGCGGATCGAGAAGAAGGAGGCGGAGCGCCTCCTCCACCTGGAGGACGACCTCCACAAGCTCGTGGTGTCGCAGGACGAGGCGGTCAACACGGTATCGCGCGCCATCCGGCGCTCGCGGGCGGGCCTCAAGGACCCGCGCCGTCCGATCGGCTCGTTCATCTTCCTGGGACCCACGGGCGTGGGCAAGACGCTCATGGCCAAGGCCCTCGCCAAGATCATGTTCGGCGAGGAGAGCGCGCTCATCACGATCGACATGTCGGAGTACATGGAGAAGCACAACGTATCGCGCCTGATCGGCGCGCCGCCGGGATACGTGGGCTACGAGGAAGGCGGCCACCTCACCGAAAAGATCCGCCGCCGGTCCTATGCGGTCGTGCTCTTTGACGAGATCGAGAAGGCCCACCCGGACGTGTACAACATGCTCCTCCAGATCATGGAGGAGGGCCGCCTGACCGACAGCTTCGGCAGGAACATCGACTTCAGGAACACGATCCTGATCATGACCTCCAACATCGGGGCCGACGTGCTCAAGAACCAGACGACGCTCGGCTTCAAGAAGGCGAGCGCCGATTCCAGCTACATCGCGATGAAGGAACTCCTCTCGAAGGAGGTGGAGAAGCACTTCCGGCCGGAGTTCCTCAACCGACTGGACGACCTGATCGTCTTCCGCTCCCTCACGCGGAAGGACCTCGAGACGATCATCCAACTGGAGATGAAGTCGGTAGAGGCGCGCTTGGCGACGAAGGGCGTCCGGATCTCGGTCACCAAAGAGGCGCTCGACTACCTGATCGACCAGGGCTTCAACCCCGACTTCGGCGCACGGCCGCTAAGAAGGGCGATCGAGCGCCTCGTGGAGGACCCGCTCTCCGAAGGCCTGCTGCGCGGCGAGTTCAAGGACGCGAAACTCATCCACATCAGCCTGAAGGACAAGCACCTCCTCTTCGAGCCCGTGGAGGAGAAGAAGGAGGTCGGGGCCGGCGAGCCGAAGAAGGGGTAAGGAAAGGCAGCCGCGGAGGCGCTCTTCAGCAGGTCCCCTTTCGCATCCGCCCGGAACGCCCCGGCCACCGGCGTCACATCCGCCCGGATCAAGGGCTCGCGCTCCAGGTCCCCCCGGAGGCGCTGCGCGACGGTCGCCGCGCACGCCAGGGCGGCTTTCTGAAGGACCGATTGGAACTGCCGGCCTCCGAATCGCCCGACGGCATCGAAGGAGCGGACGGAACTGCGCATCCTCCGGGTCAGCGCGTCGAGGAAGGCGTCCCCCAGCGGGTGCCCCTGACCCGTTTCATTCATGATTCCGAAATGATCCAGGCGCAAGGGTACGGAGAGCGGGAACTCCCAGTCCCAAAATTCCAGCTCCCAAAGGGGTTGCCCCCTCGTGTCCCTCACGAGGGGACGGAAGGAGGGACGCCCTTGGGGCTTGGGGGGTTCGGAGTTGAGAGTTCCCGCCCCGAAACAGTCCGCAGGGGTTCTCCAGGGTGCGTGAATGGGGCGGGCTGGGTGTCGTTGACGGCCTTGAAGCGGTCCACCTCGCCGGGCGCCTACAGGCCGTTCATGGGCTTCGTTCCAGGGCATCCAGGCCGCCCACGAGATCGGAGACATTCCCGAATCCGTTCCGCGCCAGGAGACTGGCCGCAATCGACGAGAGGTAGCCCGTGGTGCTCGCCGTCACGACCTCCGTATCCTGCGGCACCTCGTCCATGCGGCGGGGCAGTTCGTCGAGGGGGATTGCGAGCGTCCCGGCGATCTTCGCCCCCTTCCGCTCGCGCTTGGGGCGGACGTCCAGGATCGTGCGCTCGGCCGGACCTTCGTCGAGGTACGGGAACGCGACGCGACGCGTGGAGCGGACGAGGTCGGGCCGGCTCTCCAGGGCCTCCATGCCCCCTTCCAGATATCCGGCGACCGTCTCGAGGCCCGCACTTCGGAGTTCCTCCGCCGCGGCGTCCTCGCGTCCCGGATCGGCGATGAGGATGACGGGCTGCTTCGGGTCGAGGATCCGGCGGGCCCAGCCGGCGAACTTCACTCCCCAGCCGATGTGGATGCTGCCCTCCAGGTGCGCCCCGGCAAAATCGGCCGCGTCGCGGACGTCCACCGGCTGGAGCCCCGACTTCCGGATCCTCATCAACTCCGCCACCGTCGCCGGGCGGAGCCCGCCCCGGACGTCGCGCTTCCAGACGAACTGCTCGGTGCGATTCAGGGAAGGCGCGGCGGCCGGGATCGGGTCCGCCTCGGGACGGTCCGCGGCGATCCGGCGCACGAACTCCGGCCGGCTCATCGGCTGCAGAGCAAAGTTGTACCGTCGCTGGAGGCCGAGGGTGCTGGAGAGTTCGCCGGTGCCGGGGTTACGACCGCAGGGCGTGCCTCCGGAATGGCCGGGATAGACCCCGGTCTCGTCGGGAAGCGGAAGGTACTTCCCGTGGATGGAGTCGTAGAGCATCAGCGCCATCTCGCGCGCGGTCATGGGACCGCCGCTGATGGGATCGGGACGACCCACGTCGCCGATCAAAAGCGTGTCGCCCGTCAGCACCGCGCCAGGGCTGCTGTCGCTTTTCTTCAGATCGAAGAGGAGCAGGGAAATGGCCTCCAGCGTGTGGCCGGGAGTCTCCAGGACCTTGAGGCGCAGGTTCCCAAACTCAAGAACATCGCCGTCCTTCACCGGCGTGAAGGCGTAATCGGGGCGCGCCCAGGCGCCGAGGTAGAGTGCGGCGCCGGTGCGGTCGCGGAGTTGCAGATGGCCCGCCAGGAAATCGGTATGGAGCTTCGTCAGGAAGACGTGCTTGACAGGAACCCCCAGCCCCCAGGCGTCTTCCAGATAGGTATCCGGATCTCGATGAGGATCGATCACGATGCCCGTCCGGCTCGCCTGATCCACGATCAGGTAGGACAGGTGGCTCAGCCACGGATGCGAGTACTGCTTCAGGATCACCGGATACCTCAGAGTTCTCGGTGATTCGAAAGCAAGGCATGAGCCACGCCCATGAGAGGCCCTTAAAATACACTAACCCATTGATTTCCAAAAGATTACACGGAGATTCAATTGTGAGCGAAAGAGGGGCCGCTAACCCTTGGACGTTAACTCCGGGGTTAACGTGCTAACATCGCACGGTGCTCGCCGACTTACCGGCCCTGCCCCTCTCCCATCCCGAGGCGGCGCATCCGCTTCCAGAGCGTCACCCGGCTCACCCCCAGGAGCTTGGCCGCCTTCGCCCGGTGGCCCCCCGTCTTCCGGAGCGCCTCTTCGATGGTCTGTACCTGCGGATCCTCTCCGGCCCGTGGACTCCTTCCGGGCGACTCCCGGACCGAAGAGGGGAGGTCCTCCAGGCGGAGGTGGTCGCCCGACACGGTGACGAACGCGTGCTCGATCGCGTTCCGGAGTTCGCGGACGTTTCCCGGCCACGAGTGGGCCATCAGCAAGCGCATCGCGTCGGCGGCGATCCCGCGCACTTTCTTCCGATGAGCCTTCGCCAGCTCCTCGATCAGCGCGGAGACCAGGAGGGGAATGTCGTCCTTCCTCTCCCGGAGCGGGGGCAGGCGGATCTCGAAGACGCAGATGCGGTAGAAGAAGTCCTCGCGGATCCCGCCCGAGGCGAGGAGGGCCTGCAGGTCCCGGTTCGTCGCGGTCACGAGCTGCGCCGAGACCCGGATGGGTCGCTCGTCCCCCACGCGGTGGACCTCGCGCTCCTGCAGGGCCCGGAGCACCTTCACCTGGAGGGTGGCGGGCATGTCGCCCACCTCGTCCAGGAAGAGCGTCCCGCCCTCCGCGCTCTCGAAAAGCCCCATCTTGTCCCGGACCGCCCCCGTGAACGCCCCCTTCACGTGGCCGAAGAGCTCGCTTTCCAGGAGCGGCTCGGGGATCGCCGAGCAGTTGACCGCCACGAACGGCTTGTCCTTCCGCGGGCCCAGGTCGTGGATCGTCCGCGCGGCCAGTTCCTTCCCGGTGCCCGATTCGCCCGTGAGGAGGACGGTCACGTCGCTCTGGGCGGCGAGACGGAGGCGGCGGTAGACCTCCTGCATGGGGAGGCTCTTCCCCACGAACCGCCCGAAGCTCGCGCGGCCCCGCACCTGCTCCTCGAGCTGGACCACCCGGTCCTGCGTCCGGCGGAGCGCCTCCTCGAGCTGCCGCTGACTCTCGCGAAGCGCCGCCTCCGTCTCCTTCAGGGAGGTGACGTCCTCCGCGATCCCGACCATGCGGACGACCTTGCCCGACTCGTCCCGGATCGGGAATCCGCGATCGTGGATCCAGCGGAGAGAGCCGTCGGGCCGGACGATCCGGTACGTGTTGTCCATCAGGCCCCTTCCGGCCTGTTCGCGGGCGGTCCGGAGCACCGCCTCGCGGTCGTCCGGATGGATCGCATCCGTCCACGCCCGGGGCGACCGGTAGAGGTCCTCGCGCGAGCGCCCCCAGATCTCGTCGAATGCCGGGCTCACGTAGAGAGTCCCCGACAGGTCGGGCGAGTTGATCCAGAAGACCTCCCGGACGGTCTCCGCGATCTGCCGGAAGCGCTCTTCGCTCTCCCGGATCGCCTGCTCCGCCCGCTTCCGCTCGGTGATGTCGATGATGCTCCCGCGGATCAGGGCGCGATCGCTCCCCGGAAGCTTGACCAGCCTGACTTCGCAGGGGAAGTCCTCGCCCTTGGCGTTGCGATGGAACCACTCGAAGACCGGGACCTTCCCGGCCATGGCCTCCCCGAGCACCTTCGGCCGGAACTCGGCATCGGTCCGGCCGTCCGGCTGGACCGCCGGACTGATCTCCAGGGGGCTCATCCGGAGCAGCTCTTCCCGGCGGTACCCGAAAAGCCGGACGGCATTCTCGTTGCAGTCGACGAACAGGCGCATCTCCAGGTCGAAGACGACGATGGCTTCCGGGGCATGCTCCACCAGGGTCCGGAATCGCGCCTCGCTCTCCCTCAGGGCCTCCAACGAGCGTTCCCGGTCGGAAATGTCCCGGAGGAAGGCGGTGAACTCAAGTCCCCGGTCCCTCGCGCTCACGGAGATGGCGAGCTCGACGGGGAACTGGGTGCCGTCGGATCGCTGGGCCCGCACCTGGACCCGTTTCCCCAGGAGCGGCCCTTCCCCCGTCTCCAGGAACCGCTGGAGGCCCTTCCGGTGGGCTTCCCGAAGATCCGGCGGGATGATCAGCTCGGACATGGGACGCCCCACCGCCGCGTGCCGCGGATACCCGAAGACCTTCTCGGCCGCCGGGTTGAATTCGAGGACCGTTCCCTGCCCGTCGATCGTGATGATGCAGTCCAGGGCGGTCTCCAGGACCGCGCTCATCCGTTCCCGGCTCTCCAGGAGCTCCCGATCGGCCCTCTTCCGATCCGTGAGGTCGATCACGAAGACCACGCCGGCGAGGGGCTCCCGGGTCACGCGCGAGCCACCGACCAGGACCGGCACCCGGGAGCCGTCCTTCCCGACGTACTCCTTCTCGAACGGCGTGCAGGCGCCCCGGTACGTCAGCTCGGCGATCGCCTTCTCGTCGAGCGGCCCGAATTCCGGCGGGGTCATCCGTTTCCAATCGATCCGGCCCGCGGCGAGGTCCTCCCGCGTATGGCCCACGATGGCGAGGAACGCGTCGTTGGCCCCGGTCACCCCGCCCTTCTCGTCCCAGAAGAGCAGGCCCATGAGGTCGGTTTCGGCGAGACTCCTCAGGAAATCCGCGTCGTGGGTCGCCATACCCTCCCCGGATGGTTCAATTAATTTCAGGTTCCGAGTATAGCATACCCGGGGCCGCCCCCGGGAGCCGGCGTTGACTTTTCCCCCCGGCCCCCTATAATGGTTTTTCTTTCTGGAGATCGATTAATGGGTTCCGTCGGCGGGATCCCCCTCATCTCCTGATCTCCCCCCTCTCCCTATCTCCATGGAATTCACCACCCGCTTCGACCCGAAGGAGGCCGAGCCCCGCCTCTACAAGATGTGGGAGGATCAAGGGCTCTTCCGCGCCAACGCCGCGTCCACCCGTGAGCCCTTCACCATGGTCATCCCCCCGCCCAACGTGACGGGGTCGCTCCATCTCGGCCACGCGCTCAACAACACCCTCCAGGATATCCTGGCGCGCGCCAAGCGCATGCAGGGATACGAGGTCCTCTACCTCCCCGGCACCGACCACGCCGGCATCGCCACCCAGCACGTCGTCGAGAAGGACCTGAAGGCCACCGAGAAGAAGACCCGCTGGGACCTCGGCCGCGAGGAGTTCCTCAAGCGCGTCTGGAAATGGAAGGAGCAGTACGGGAACACCATCCTCACCCAACTCCGCCGCCTCGGCTGCAGCTGCGACTGGTCCCGCACCCGCTTCACGATGGACGAGGGCTACAGCCGCGCCATCCGCCACGTCTTCGTCTCGCTCTTCAAGAAGGGTTTCATCTACCGCGGGCTCGCCATCGTCAACTGGTGCCCCGTCGACCTCACCGCCCTTTCCGACCTCGAAGTGGTCCACAAGGAGGAGCCCGGCAAGCTCTGGCACGTCAAGTACCCCGTGAAGGGCGAGCCGTCACAATCGATCACGGTCGCGACCACCCGGCCCGAGACCCTGCTGGGCGACACCGGCGTGGCCGTCCACCCCGACGATCCGCGCTACCAAGCCCTGATCGGAAAGACCCTCGTCCTCCCGCTCCTGGACCGCGAGATCCCCGTGGTCGCGGACACGTTCGTGGACCCCAAGTTCGGCACGGGCGCGGTCAAGGTCACTCCCGCCCACGACCCCAACGACTTCGAGTGCGGCAAGCGGACCGGGCTCAAGGCGATCGTCGTCATGGACGAGAAGGGCGTCATGAACGACGCGGCCGGCTCCTACCGCGGCCTCGACCGCTTCGAGTGCCGCAAGCGCGTGGTGGCCGACCTCGAGGCGAAGGGGTTCCTCGAGAAGACCGTCGACTACAGCGTCCCCATAGGGACCTGCTACCGCTGCGGCCACGTGATCGAGCCCTATCTCTCGGAGCAGTGGTTCTGCGCGATGAAGCGGCTCGCCGAACCGGCCGTGGCGGCCGTGAAGGGCGGCGGCGTGAAATTCCATCCCGACCGCTGGAGCAAGCTCTACCTCGACTGGATGGAAAACATCCGCGACTGGTGCATCTCGCGCCAGATCTGGTGGGGTCACCGCATCCCGGTCTGGAGCTGCCCGAAGAACCACGCCACCGCCTCCGTCGAGGACGCCTCGGCGTGCGCCACGTGCGGTTCGAAGGAGCTGCGGCAGGACAACGACGTCCTGGACACCTGGTTCTCAAGCGCCCTCTGGCCCTTCGCCACCCTCGGCTGGCCCGATGAGACGCCCGAGCTCGAGAAGTTCTACCCCACGCAGGTGCTGGTCACCGCGCGCGACATCATCAACCTCTGGGTCGCCCGCATGATCGTGAGCGGCCTCGAGTTCCGCGGCGAGGCGCCCTTCGCCGACGTCATCATCCACGCCACCCTGATGGACGACAAGGGCGACCGGATGTCCAAGTCCAAGGGCACGGGCGTCGACCCGCTCGAGGCGATCGAGCTCTACGGCGCCGACCCGCTCCGTTTCGCCCTCGCCTGGGTCACCACGGGGACGCAGGACATCAAGTTCGGGAAGCTGCTCTCGAAGCAGCGCGTCGAAATGTCGCGCAACTTCGTCACCAAGCTCTGGAACGCCTCGAGGTACGCGTCCACGAAGATCGGGGACGCCCTCGCCCGACCCCCGGCGTCCGACGCGACCGACGAGGACCGCTGGATCCTCTCGCGACTCTCGACGACGATCGAGGCCGTGACCGACGCGCTCCACCGCTACGAATTCGGGGAGGCGGCGCAGCAGCTCTACACGTTCGTCTGGGACGACTTCTGCGACTGGTACATCGAGCTCTCGAAGCGGCGCGCCGACGCGCCGGCGGTCCGGCAGACCCTGGCCTGCGTGCTCGACCGCACTCTCCGCCTCATGCACCCGTTCACGCCCTTCGTGACGGAGGAGATCTGGCAGAAGATGGGGTGGAAGCAGACGCTCATGACCTGCAGCTGGCCCGAGCCCATGGAGAAGGACGCGGACCTCGAGCGGCGGATGGCGCTCGTCTTCGAGGCGGTACGCGCGGTGCGGGACGTCCGGACGCGGCACGCCCTCCCTCCGAAG
>CAZSCC010000367.1:0-14469 GCA_964604905.1 uncultured Planctomycetales bacterium | reverse complement strand
GCCCGGATCGCGTCCGCGCGCAGCTCCTCGGATTCGTGCCGGAGCAGCCTGGCCAGGGCCGGGGCGGCTCCCGCGTCCTCCAGGCTCGCCAGGGTCAGCGCGGCGGGCCCGGCGACGTGCGGGTCGCGATCGTCCAGGAGGCGGCGGATCTCCGGGATCGCCTCCCTCGCGTCCAGCTCGCCGAGGGCGTCGAGCGCCGGCCCGACCACGGTGGGATTGCCGTCCTGGAGCAGCGCGGCGATGTCCCGCCGGGCCTCCCACGCGTGCAGCGAACCCAGGGCCTTCACCGCGGCCGAGCGGGTCGCCGCGTCCTCATGGCGGAGCAGCGGCAGGAGGTCGGGAATCGCCTCCTTCGCGCCCATCTGACCGATCGCCTTGAGCGCGGCGAGGCGGACGCGTCCCTCCGCCGCCCGGAGCGCCTTCCGGCAGGCGGGGAGGGCGTCGTAGGTCGGGAGCGTCGCGATCCCCTCGAGCGCATGGGCGCGGACCTCCGCCGAAGCGTCCTCGAGGTAGGGGATCAGGTGGTGGACCTGGTCGGCGGCCTTGAGTTCGCGGAAGACCTGGATCACCGCGCTGCGGATCTCGAATTCCGGGTCGCGCAGGAGGATGAGGAGGTCGGGGATCGATCGGGGCATGGTCCGACGGATGACGATCATGCAGACCTGGAGCTTCTCCTCGCGCGTCCTCGCCCCGCGTGCCGCCCCGGCGACGAGCGGCTCGAGATCCGAGGGCCGGAGGTTCGGCTGCAGGGCCCAGAAGCCCTCGGCCTTCAGGAAGACCTCCGTCCAGGCGTGGGGATCGCCGGACAGGAGGCGGTCCTCCGCGTCGGGGACGACGCGCCGGAGCCTCGCCGTGATCCATCCGGAGATGGAGATCCACCGGAGGATTTGCGAGGCACGACCGGCGACTTCGGTGTCCCGATCCCTCGCGGCCCTTTCCAGCGCCGGGACCGCCTTCGGGCCCAGCTCCCGCAGCCGCTGCTCCGCCTCGTCGCGCTCCTCGACCTTCTCCGAGCGGAGTCCTTCGATGAGCGCGGCCGGGTCCTGGAGGGGAAGGAAAACGAGGAGTGCCGTGAGTGCGTGGAGCATCCGGAAGACAGTCTACTTCCCGAGCCGCTGTTTCGCGTCCGTGATCTTCCGCTCGAGGTCGCTGCGCTTGACCTCGAGGCGCAACGCCTCCTCCCAGTCGGCCAGCGCCTCTGGCACCTTGTCCTGGTTGAAGCGGGAGCTGCCGCGCTGGTAATAGCCCTCGCCGGAGGTCGGGTAGGCGGCGATGTACTTCGTGAGGTCCACTTCCGCCTTCGACCACTCGCGGCGCATGTTGTAGACGGTGCCGCGGTAGACCATGACCGTCATGCGCCGCGGATCGATCGCGAGGGAGCCCTCGAAGTCGGCCAGCGCCTGCCCGGTGTCGCCGAGCGCGGCGTGCGTGAGGCCTCGATGGGAGAGGGCGACGGCGTTCTTCGGCTCGATCTTGAGCACGCGCTCGAAGAGGTCGAGCGCGCGGCGGTCGTCCTTCTGCTGATAGTAGAGGAGCCCCAGGTTATCGAGGACGCCCGTGTCGTTCGGTCGGACGGCGAGCGCGGCCTCGAAGTCGCGGATCGCCTCGCTCTTGCGGCCGAGTTCGTACATCACCAGGCCGCGCGCGGCGTACCAGCCGGCCGAGCCCTTCCCGATGGGCATGGCCTTGTCGAGGTCCTTCGTCGCGCCGTCCTTGTCCCCCATATGGGCCATCGCGTGGCCGCGGCCGAGGTACGCCTCCGGGTAGTTCACGCGCTTCCCGAGCGCCTCCGTGTAGGCCCGGACGGCCTCCTTGTAGAGGGAAGGCTTCGAGGAGGCGTCCTTCGAGCGGTGGGCCTTCTCGAAGAGGGAGTCGCCCTTGATCTTGTACACCTCCTCGTTTGTGGTCTGCTTCGAGATCAGCCGGTCGCACGCCTCGGCCGCGCGGTCCCAGGCGAGCTCGGAGAAGGCGAGGAGGGCCTCCGCGATCTGCGTCTGCTCGGGATCGCCCCCGCCGTTGGCCTTGTAGGCGTTGAAGTCCGACTTCGCCTTCTCGCGGAGTCCGCGCGCCTCGTCGTCGCCCGCGGCGCCGCGCAGCCCCGACTGGCCGACCGCCTCCGCCGCGAGGTCGAGATGGACCCGGCCCCTGTCGTAGTACGCGGCGGCGAAGGTCTTGAGGAACCCGACGGCCGTGCTGAAGTCCTTCTCGGCCGAGGCGTAGTCCTGGCGGAGGTAGTACGCCTGGCCGCGCAGGTGGTGGGCCTCGTGGTGCTCGGGGAAGATCCGGATGGCGCGCCCGCAGTGGTCGATCACCTCCTGGAGCGCCTGATCCACGCGGGAGAGATCGGTGCCCTGGCGGTACAGGTCGGTCCGCGCGCGGGTGTATCCGTTCCGTGCCTGGTCGAATTCCGCCTGGGCGTCCCTCCGGGCCGTTTCGCGCTTCCGGTCGCCCTCCTTGCGCTTCTTCTCCTCGAGGTCGGCGGTGTTCTTGATCTCCCGCTGGGTCTCCGAGATCCGCTTCTGGACGGCGGCATTCGAGGGGGCGAGCGCGCCGGCCGAGCTGAACTTGACGAGCGCGCCCGGGAGATCGCCCTCCGAGAGCAACCGCTCGCCCGCCTGGAGGAGCGCGTGGACCTCCTTCGACTTTCCGCCCCCGGAGCTGGCGAGGAGGATCACGGCCAGCACCGCGACGAGCGCGGTCGCGGCGATCGCGGCGACGGGGACCCAGCGGCGCTGGATCTGCCGGGCCAGCTTGACACCCACCGGGGCGCGCTTCGCGCGGATCTCCTTCCCCCGGATGAAGTGCTCGAGGTCGTCCGCCATCGCCTTCGCGCTTCCGTAGCGGCGCTTCTTGTCCTTCTCGAGGGCCTTCAGCACGATCGTCTCGAGGTCCTTGGGGACCGCCGGAGCCATCTGCGACGGGGGCTTCACGTCGTCGTTCACCACCATCTTCAGGGTCTCGATGGGGCTGGTCCCCTTGAACGGCGGCTTGCCGGTCAGACACTCATAGAGGACGGCGCCGAGCGAGTAGACGTCGCTCTGCTTGTCCACCTGGGAGGTCATTCCCTCGGCCTGCTCGGGAGACATGTAGCTCGGGGTGCCGACCACGGTGCCCTGCAACGTCAGGTGGCTCTGGGTCTGGAGCGACTTCGCCAGGCCGAAGTCCATCACGAAGGGCTTGCCCTCCGTGTCGAGCATGATGTTGTGCGGCTTGATGTCGCGGTGGATGATGCCCCGGGAGTGGGCGTACTCGACCGCTCGGGAGACGACGGTCATGACCTCGGCGGATTTCATCGCGGGAAGCCGATCGCCGGCCAGGCTCTTCCCGTCCACGTACTCCATGGCGATGATGTGCTTCTCGTCGGCGGAGGTCACCTCGAAGATGCCTACGATGTTCGGGTGGCGGAGCGCCGCGGCCGTCTGCGCCTCGCGGCGGAAACGGGCGACCTCGTCCTTGGCTCCCGTGCCGACCAGGACTTTGAGGGCGACCCAGCGCTTGAGCTGCTGGTCCCACGCCTTGTAGACCGCGCCCATGCCGCCCCGGCCGAGCTCCTTGATGACGACGTACTTGCCGAGCACGTTCTTGGGGTTCAGCGAGGCCTGGGTCACCTCCTCGGGGATGTCGGAGCGCGCCTGGCCGGGCGGGAGGAGCGGGCCGGTGCACTTCTTGCACAGGTACCTCTTCTTCGGGTCGAAGTCGAGGACCTGGTAGTGCGCGTTGCAGCTGGCGCAATCGAGCGGGGTCTTGACCTTCTGGGCGTTGAGCGCGTCCTCGATCGCCTTGAAGGAGGCGTAGCCCTTGGAGATCATGATCTCGCCCAGGCGGGGGATCGGCCCGCCCTTGTTGGACGCGTGCTGCTGGATGGAGAGCGCCTCGATGACGTGCTCCTTCTTCGCCTGGCCGCCTTTCACCAGGAGCTGGCCGAGCGAGGTGTCCCCCTTGCGCACGACCGTGTAGGAGGAGCTGTTGGCGAGGATCTTGGAGACCTCCTCGCGGAGGGCCTGCATCTGCTCGGGCTTGACGATGCCGCGCGACACCAGCATGTCGCTGAGCCGCGACTGGGTGGCGGGGGTGGAGAAGTCGTCGATCTGGGAGCCGCATTCCCGGAGGCACTCGACCAGCTGCTCGCGGGTCACCCAGCCCCGTTCGATACAGACTTTCCCGACGATGGTATCGTAGGCTTCCTGCACGGACATCCCCGACTTTGTCCCGCCCCGTAACATCCTAGTTTAGCCCACAATCGCGGTTATGGGGTCCCCGAGCACATAGGGATTAGAGATGGATTTTCCCGCTCTCGTTACATCCATTCGGCAGGTCCGTCACTTCCGCCCCAGCCGTTTCCGGCAGTCCTCGAGGTGGGGCCGGCAGACCGCCTCGTAGTTCGCCGGATCGATCCCGACGGCCTTCTCGAGGTCGTCCAGGGCCTCCGCCCAGCGGCCCAGCTTGTAGCGGAAGACGGCCCGGCTCCAGTAGCCGCGGGCGAACATCGGCTGCCGCGCCAGCACGGTCGAGACCAGGCGGATCGCCTCCTCGGTGTCGCCCATCGCGTCCCGGGTCGCCGCGAGGTTGAAGATCCCGGCCACGTGATCGGGGTTGACCTTCAGGGCATGCTCGAGGTCGGCGCGGGCGGCGGCATAGTCCTTCTGGGCCATCCGGATCGATGAGCGGTTGCTCAGCGCGCGGAAGTTGTCGGGGTCGGCCTGGAGGGCGCGCGCGTAGTAGTCGAGCGCGGCGTCGGGGCGCTTTGTGCGCTGGAAGTAGGTGCCGAGGTCGGAGAGGGCCGCGCTGTCGGCTGGATTCATGCGAAGGCCGGCCTGGAGGTCGGCGAGGCACTCGTCGCCCTTGCCGGCCAGGAAGTAGACGGCGCCCCGGTGACGGTAGGCCTCGTGGTAGTTGGGGCGGAGGCGGATCGCCTCGCTGAAGTCGCGGAGCGCGCGGTTGGGAAGGTCGAGCCGTTCCTCGCCCGTCGCATCCCCGGAGAGGACGAAGTGGGCGTCGCCGCGGAGCTTGAAGTGCTCTTCGTTCTTCGCGGCGCCCTCCAGGAGCTTCGAGAGCAGGGTGATCGCCCGCTGGGCCTTCCCCTCGGCGAGGGCGAGGGAGGCCTCGCAATACTCGAGGTCGTTCCCGGTGAGGCCGGCCCGGCGGGCGCGCGTCAGGTCTTCCACCGCCAGGTCCCGCCACTTCCGCACCTCGGGCGGGGCCTCCTCGCGGCGCCACCCGGCGGAGGCCATGAAGGTCACGTACCGGGCGAGATGGAGCTGGCCGCGGGCGAGGAGGGCGGCCGGATAATCGGGGAGGATCTCGATCGCCTTGGAGTAGTCGCGGAGGGCGTCGAGCGAGCGGTTCTGCAGGGCCCGGGCCTGGCCGCGACCCAGAAAGGCCTCGTGGTAGGCGGGGAAGACGGCAATCGCCTCGCTGAAGTGCCCGGCGGCGGTCTCCATGAGGTCGCGCATCTTGGAGAGATCGGCACCCTGCTTGTAGAGCGCCAGGCGGGCGTCGTCGTAGAGGCGCTGACCCAGGTCGTAGGGCCGCTGGGCCTCCGCGCGCGGGTCGCGGCGGGGCGCGGCGGGCGGCGCCGGCTTCTTCGCGACGACCGGGGGAGGCGCGGGCTCGTCCACGCGGCGGCCCGGGAGGAGCGCCGCGATCAGGACGGCGGCGACGAGCGCGCCTGCGCCGGCGATCCAGAGGGCGGTCCTGGGGCGCGGGCGGGCGGCGATCGCCTGCCCCTTCAGGAATCGTTCGAGGTCGCGCGCGAAGGCCTCGGCGGACGGGTAGCGGCGGGTCTTCTCCTTGTCGAGCGCCTTCATCACGATCGTTTCGAGCGTCTTCGGCACGGCGGGGTTGATCTTGGAGGGCGGCGGCGCCTGCTTCTCGACGACGTGGGTGAGGGTCTCCAGAACGTTGGCGCCCCGGAAGGGCGGTCGGCCCGTGAGGAGCTCGTAGAGGACGGCGCCGAGCGAGTAGACGTCGCTGCGGTGGTCGATCTGGGCGATGCGGCCGTCGGCCTGCTCGGGGGACATGTAGCTGGGCGTGCCGATCACGGTGCCCTCGATCGTCACCTGGGAGCGGCCGCGCAGGGGTTTCGCGAGGCCGAAGTCCATGACGCGGACCTGTCCGCCGGGTTCGAGCATGATGTTCTGCGGTTTCAGGTCGCGGTGGATGATGCCGCGCCGGTGGGCGTGGTCCACGGCGCGGGCGACGTCGATCAGGATCTCGCACGCTCGGGGGAGGGGCGGCTTCTCTCCCGCGAGCGTGCGGCCCTGGATGTACTCCATGGCGATGAACGAGCGGTCGCCGTCCATGCCGATCTCGTAGACGCCGACGATGCCGGGATGGGAGAGGGTGGCGGCGGTCTGGGCCTCGCGGCGGAAGCGCGCGATCTCCTCCTCGCCGCCCAGCCCGAGGAGGATCTTGAGGGCGACCCAGCGCTTGAGCGTGGCGTCCCACGCCTTGTGGACCGAGCCCATCCCGCCGCGTCCGAGCTCCCGGACGATCTGGTACTTGCCGATCCGCTGGGCGCCGGCGGCCCGGGCGTCCCGGACCTCCTGGGGCGTGTCGTCGCCGGGGCCGTTCGGGCCGGCGCTGCGAACGGCGGCGGCGCTCGAGGCGAGCCTGCCGCTGACTTCGGTCCGCAGCTGGCTGATCTGCTGGGGACTGAGGTACCCCCTCGTGACGAGATGGGAGGGATCGCCGCGGCACTCCTTGAGCTGGGCCTGGGTGATGAGCCCGCTCTCCACGGCCGCACGGCAGACCAGGACGTCGATCTTCTCGCCCACTAGGTTCTTAGACGTACTCCGCCGTCGCGTTGCTCCCGGAAGGGCGGCTATTCGCCGAAGTAGATGGCTTCGTCCACCGAGGGGCTGGTCGAGCGCGAGGGGATGCGCAGGGGGGATCCGCACTTGTAGCACTGGATCGACGCGCCGGGGCGGAACATGACGACGTTGTACTGCGTGTCGCACTGGCCGCAGTAGAGGATCAGGCCCCGTTGAGTGTCGGAGATCTTCTTCACGTGCTCGACGGACAGGTATCCCTTGATGACCATGATGTCGCCGAGGCGCATGAAGCGCTCCTTGGGAAGCTGCTCCTGGAGCGCCAGGCACTCGGCCAGCTGCTCCTCGGTGCAGCACTCCATCCGGATCGCGACCTTCCCGAACAGGTTGTCCTCGCGCACCGCCTTCTGGCGGGATGAGGCCGCCTGCAGGATTTCCTCCTGGTGCTTGACGATCTTCTGCAGGTCCACCTGGCTGACGTACTTCAGCTCCATGAGGAGCACGCCGAGGGGTTTCTGGACCTTGGCGAAGCGCTGCAGCTCGAGGGCTTCCCCCAGCTGCTGCTTCGTGATGATCCCCAGTTTGAGCGCGATCTGCCCGAACAGGGAGTCCGCGCGCTTCTTATGCTTTTCGTCGCTGGCCATGGTAGATCAACAACCCCGCGATCGACTTCGCGTCCCGCACCTTCCGCTTCCGGACCATCTCGAGCGCCTTCGGGAAGCTCATCCGGATCGGCTTGAGGATCTCGTCCGCGTCCCCCTCGGCCGACGCGGGCGAGAGCCCCTTGGCCACGAACACGTGCATGAGCTCCGTGCAGAACCCCGGCGCCGTGTAGAACTCCGCGATCTTCTCCCACTTCCTTGCCTTGTAGCCGGTCTCCTCGACGTTCTCCCGCTTCGCCGTCGCGAGGGGCGACTCGCCCTCCTCGAGCGTCCCCGCGGGGATCTCGTAGATCTCCTCCCCGATCGAGGGGCGGAACTGCTTGAGGAGCACGACGTCGCCGTTCTCGAAGATGGGGATGATCGCGACCGCGCCCGGATGCTCGACGACGGAGAAGGTGGTCTGGCGGCCGTTGGGGAGGACGAGGTCCCGGTCGACGAGGCGGATGACGCGGCCTTTAAATATCTCGCGCTCGGCCTCTACCCGGAAACCCACGCTGGAATTGTAGCCCCCCGGGGGGCGAAAGCAATAGAGAATGCCGGATCAACGGTCGGCGGAGGGGCCGGGCGCCGCGATGTCGCCGGCGGCGTCGTAGACGAACCGGTAGTTCATCGAGTCCAGCCAGTCGTAGACCGCCTCGAGCGAGACCAGGATCCCCAGGTGGGGCACCGGCGTCGAGACCGCGCCGTCGTAGGTGCAGATCATGACCGACACGCCGATCAGTTCGCGCGTCTCGCGGTGGAAGACGCCGCCGCCCGAGTTTCCGAAGATCGTGGGCGCCGTCATCATCCAGAAGCTCTCGCCGGCGACCTCCTTGTGGAGCGCCGCCACCTCGCCGATCGTGGGCAGCGGGTCGTGCCCGAGCGGGCAGCCGATCGCGTAGAGCGGGGTGAAGACCCGCACCGCGCGGAGCGACGCGCGCGAGGCGAGGCGCGCCACCGTCCCGTAGACCCGCTCCGTCCGCAGCTTGAGGAGCGCCAGGTCCTTGCCCTCGTCCTTCGCCACGAGGTCGGCCTCGACCTCGTCCACGAGTTCGCCCTTCTCGTCGTAGAGGCGCACTTCGGGCGGCGCGTCCGTCTTCTGGACGACGTGGTAGGCGCTGATGACGTAGGAGTGGCCCGGGCGGCTGTAGAGGAGCGTGCCGCCCCCCACGCCGTTCTTCGCGCTCACCTGGACGGACGGGGCCAGCACGTCCCGGTAGAGCGCGCGCACGTCCCGCGTGTCCAGGCGCGACCGGAGGTCGTCGAAGTCCGTCCGCGCGACCCGGGTTTCGATCCGGTAGGCGTTCTCCCCGCGCAAGCGATCGACCTCGCGCTCCGATTCGTCGAGGCGCGAGCGGAGGGAGTCGACGTCGCGGGTGAGTCCGCGGAGCGTGAACGCCAGGAGGGCCACGGCGAACCCGGCCGCCAGGAAGGCGCAGAAAATCTTCTTCATCCCCGGAATCCCTCCGCGTAAGGCTTCATCGGCCAGAGCGGCGAGGGAACTTGATCGGATCGTTAAGTGTCTGAAGCCCAGATAGATGCGTATGTTTGTTGGGTTTCGAAAACTTGCGTGGGGGGGTGCGGGGAGTATAATGGCGGCCTCATGCCCGAGGACAAAGGACCCAAGCCCGACGCCGTTCCGCCTCCCGCCGGCAAGACGATCCCGACGCTCGTGCAGGAGGAGATGAAGGACTCCTACCTCAACTACGCGATGAGCGTCATCGTCTCCCGCGCGCTGCCGGACGCGCGGGACGGCCTCAAGCCCTCTCAGCGCCGCGTCCTGATCGCAATGCACGATCTCGGCCTCGGCCCGCGCGCCAAGCCCAGGAAGTGCGCCAAGATCTGCGGCGACACCTCGGGCAACTACCACCCGCACGGCGAGGCGGTCGTCTACCCGACGCTGGTCCGCCTCGCGCAGGACTTCGCCACGCGCTACCGGCTCGTCCTCGGGCAGGGCAACTTCGGCTCGATCGACGGCGATCCGCCCGCGGCCATGCGCTACACCGAGGCGCGCATGACCGAGTACGCCACGCAGATGATCGAGGACCTGGAGAAGGGGACGGTCGACTTCGCCCCGCACTACGACGAGACGCGCGAGGAGCCGGTCGTCCTCCCGGCCAAGTTCCCGAACCTCCTCTGCAATGGCGCGATGGGCATCGCGGTCGGCATGGCCACCTCGATCCCGCCCCACAACCTCTCCGAGGTCTGCGACGGGCTGATCCACCTGATCGCGCATCCGGAGGCGACGGTCGCCGACCTCATGAAGTTCATCGTGGGTCCCGACTTCCCGACGGGCGGGATCATCTGCGGCGCCGCGGGGATCCGCTCCGCCTACGAGACCGGCCGCGGCCACATCACCGTCCGCGGCAAGCTCGAGATCGAGGAGGGGAAGGGCGGGAAGAAGATCATCGCCATCGGCGAGATCCCCTACAACATCAACAAGACGACCCTCATCGAGCGCATCGCCGAGCTCGTCAAGGAAGACCACATCGCGGGCATCAGCGACGTCCGCGACCTCTCCGACCGCGACGGCATGCGGATCGAGATCGAGCTCAAGAAGGGCGAGGACGCCGACGTCATCCTCAACCAGCTCTACGCGATGACGCCGCTCCAGGAGACCTTCTCGATCATCATGATCGCGCTGGTCGGCGGGCGGCCCCAGACGCTCTCGCTCAAGCAGCTCCTCCAGGCCTACATCGACCACCGGAAGGAAGTGATCCGCCGGCGGACGCGCTTCCTCCTCGAGCAGGCGGAGGCGGAGGCCCACATCCTCGAGGGCCTCGTCAAGGCGCTCGACATCATCGACGAGATCATCGCGCTCATCCGCCGGTCGGAGTCGCCCGCGGTCGCGGCGAAGGGGCTGGTGGAGGAGTTCGGCTTCACCCAGATCCAGGCGGAGGCGATCCTCCGGATGACGCTCGCGAAGCTCACCAACCTCGAGCGCGAGAAGCTGGTCAAGGACCTGGCCGGGCTGCGCGAGAAGATCACCGAGTACAGGGCGATCCTGGCCGACGTGAACCTCGTCTACGACATCATCCGCGAGGACCTCTTCGAGATGAAGAAGTCCTCCGACAAGCGCCGGACGCTGATTTCCGCGGAGGAGCTCGAGGCCTTCGACCGGGAGGAGCTGATCCAGGAGGAGGACGTCGTCGTCGTCCTCTCGCACCAGGGGTACATCAAGCGCGTGCCGATGACGAGCTACCGCAAGCAGAAGCGGGGCGGCAAGGGCCTGATCGGCGCGGACGTGAAGGAGAAGGACTTCATCGCGCAGATCTTCATCGCCTCGACGCACGACTACATCATGTTCTTCACGGAGGACGGGAAGGTCCGCTGGCAGAAGGTGTACGACCTTCCGCAGCTCGAGCGCACCGCGCGCGGCAAGCCGATTTCGGCGATCCTGGGCCTCAAGGAGACCGACCGCATCGCCGCCACCGTGCCGTGCAAGACGTTCGACAAGGGCTTCCTCGTCATGGCGACCGAGCGGGGCCTGGTGAAGAAGACCGAGCTCGCCGAGTACGGCCACCCGCGCCCGAGCGGCATCATCGCGATCAAGCTCGAGGAGGGGGACAAGCTGATCGGCGTGGCGGTCACCTCGGGCGAGAACGGGATCGTGCTGGGGACGGCCGACGGGATGTCCATCCGCTTCTCGGAGGGCGACATGCGGCCGATGGGCCGTTCCACGGTGGGCGTCTACGGCATCGAGCTCGAGGAGGGCGACAAGGTCGTCGACATGATCGTGCTCACCCCGGGCGTGACGGTCCTCACCGCCTGCGAGAACGGCTACGGGAAGCGGTCGGAGGTCGACGAGTACCGTTTGCAGTCGCGCGGCGGGAAGGGCGTGATCAACATCAAGACCAGCGAGCGCAACGGCAAGGTGGTCGGCATGCTCGCGGTGACGGACGATAACGAGCTCATCATGATCTCCGAGGGCGGCATCGTGGTGCGGATCACGGTGAAGGACATCCGCACGATGGGCCGCGCCACCCAGGGCGTGCGCTTCATCCGCCTCGAGGAGAAGGATCGCCTGGTTTCGATCGCCCGCGTCGTCAAGGAGGAGGGGGACGAGGGGAACGGGATCAAGCGGGCCGAGCTGCCGCCCCCCGATGGGAACGGCGGCGCGGCGCCTCCCCCTCCGCCGGCACCCGCGCCGTAACGCGGCGCCCGGGCCGGTCGTCGTAGAGGTGTGGGTCGTACTTCGGAGGTTCGAATGGGCGAAGACAAGAAGGACTCGAAAGGCGGGGGCGGCCACCCGGTGCTCAAGCTTTTCGCGGCCGTGATCCTTGTGGCCGGCCTCATCATCGGCGGAAGCGTCCTCGCGGCGAAGTTCACCGACCACCCCGAGTGGAACCTGGTCAACCGCATCCTGGAGTTCGCGAACGCCCAGATGCCTCCAAAGTAGAGGGCCATGACTCCGACCCCGGAGCTCGCGGAGCGCATCCGGTGGTTCATTCGGCTGCGCTGGCTGGCGGTCGCGGGCATCGTCCTGGCGGCCGCGGTCGTCGCCTCCCTCAAGCTCGGGATCTCCTGGCCCACCCTGCTGGGGATGGCGGGACTGCTCGGCGCGGCGAACGGGCTTTTCATGATCCTGGCGCGCCGCGGCGTGCCGCCCCTCTCGTTCACGTGGTGGCAGGTGGTGATGGACCTGACGATCCTCACGCTCTCGCTCCACGTCTCGGGGGGGATCGAGAACCCGTTCGCGTTCTTCTACGTCTTCCACGTCATCATCGCGTCGATCCTGCTGCCGGCCCGGGTGTCCTACGGGGTCGCCGGGCTGGCCACGGTCTTCTTCCTCGCGATGGCCCTCGCGGAGCATTTTCGCTGGGTGGGCCACGCCGAGCTCGGGCTCGTCGCGTGGCGGGACCCGAGGTATCTCGCGGCCGCGTCGCTCGTGATGCTCTCGACGCTCTTCATCGCGACCTACCTGGCGTCCACGATCATGGAGGGGCTCCGGCGGAAGGACGAGGAGGTGCGCCGGTTCAACGAGCGGCTCCTGCAGACGGAGAAGCTGGCGGCGATCGGCCAGCTCGCCGCGGGCCTCGCCCACGAGCTCAACACGCCGCTGGCCTCGATCAGCGGCTATGCGGAGGAGCTCGCCGAGATCTCGAAGGGGGACGACGGCAAGATCCGGAAGTACACGGAGACGATCCGGTCGCAGACCGACCGCTGCAAGGGGATCACCCAGAGCCTGCTCAACTTTGCGCGGGGGCGGGACTTCAAGATTCAGCCGGTGGACGTGAACGCCCTCCTGCGCGAGGCGGTCGACTACCTGCGGTTCAAGAAGCGGCCGCTGGGGCTCGAGATCCGGACCGACCTGCGCGCCTCGGCTCCGGTGCAGGCCGACCCCGGGCAGCTCCTCCAGGTCTTCCTCTCGATCCTGATCAACGCGGCCGACGCGACCGAGGGGGGCGGGACGGTGGCGGTTCGGAGCTCTTCGGGGGAGGACGTGCGGATCGCGATCGCCGATACGGGTTGCGGAATCCCTCCGGAGAATATAAAAAAGGTGTTCGAGCCCTTCTTCACGACCAAGGGGCCCGGTCAGGGGACGGGCCTGGGGCTTTCGATCAGCTACGGCATCGTGAAGCAGCTGGGCGGCACGATCGAGCTCCGGAGCGAGGTGGGGAAGGGTACCGAAGTGGAGATTGCGCTGCCCGTGTAATGAACTCGCCGGGCGATCATGTGACATGAGCGACAAGCCGGGCGTCCTGGTGGTGGACGACGACGAGAGCTTCCGCACGCTCGTGGCGGACCGGCTCGCGCGGACGGGACACCGCGTGCAGGCGGCCGCCGGGGGCGAGGAGGCGCTGGGGAAGCTCGAGGGCGTCGAGGTGGCGCTCATCGACCTCGTCATGCCCGGCATGGACGGCCTGGCCCTCCTCAAGAAGATCAGGGCCGCCCGGCCCGAGGTCGCCGTGATCCTGCTCACCGGGCATGGAACGATCGACAACGCCGTCCAGGCGATGAAGTCGGGCGCCTTCGACTACCTCCAGAAGCCCTGCAGCCTCGCCGAAGTCGAGGCGAAGATCGGGCTGGCGGTCGAGCGGCGCCGCCTCGAGCGCGAGAACGTCCAGCTCAAGGCCGCGCTCCAGCACGAGAGCCACTACCAGGGCATCGTGGGCCGCAGCCCCAAGATGCTCGAGATCGTCGGGCTCATCAACAAGGTGAAGGAGAGCCACTCGCCCGTCCTCATCGAGGGCGAGAGCGGCACCGGCAAGGAGCTCGTCGCGCGCGCCCTCCACTTCGACAGCGCCCGCAGGGAGATGCCCTTCGTCGCGGTCAACTGCGCGACGCTGCAGGAGACGCTCCTCGAGAGCGAGCTCTTCGGCCACAAGGCGGGCGCGTACACCGGCGCCACGCAGGACAAGCGCGGGCTCCTCGAGATCGCCGACCGCGGGACCCTCTTCGTCGACGAGATCGCCGAGACCCACCCGAACGTGCAGTCGAAGCTCCTCCGCGTCCTGGAGACCGGCGAGTTCCGCTCCGTCGGCGACGTGAAGGAGAAGAAGGTGGTCGTCCGCCTCGTCGCGGCGACCAACAAGACCCTGCGCGAGGAGGTCCCCAAGGGCCGGTTCCGCGAGGACCTCTTCTACCGCCTCAACGTCGTCACGCTCCACCTGCCGGCGCTCCGCGAGCGCGGCGACGACGTCGCGCTCCTGGCCCGACACTATCTGCTCCGGCGCGGACGGACGATCGGCGACGAGGCGGCGGCGACCCTGATGGCCTATTCCTGGCCGGGCAACGTGCGCGAGCTCTTCAACGTGCTGGAGCGCGCCGTGCTCTTCAACCCGAGCGGGCGGCTGGATTCGATCACGATCCCCTCCGGCGGCGGCGCGGAAGCGCCCAAGGACGGCACGCTCGAGGAGGTCGGGATCGCCCACATGCGGAAGGTGCTCGACAGCGTGGGCTGGAACATCTCGAAGGCGGCCGATATCCTGGGCACCTCGCGCCGCAACCTGCACCGCAAGATCACCCAGTTTGGACTGAAGAAGTAGCTCTCAGCTTTCAGCCGTCAGATGTGAAGAAGTAGGCCCTCGGGCTGAAGGCTGATAGCTGAGAGCTGA
>CAZSCC010000366.1:0-15367 GCA_964604905.1 uncultured Planctomycetales bacterium | reverse complement strand
TCACTTTCGGGCTTCCAGCCGAAGCCGCACATCCCGCCGAACTGCCGCAGGCTGGGGAACTTGTCTTTGCGCCCGGTGAGAATTTTGTGGGTGTAGGTCTGGTAGCTGCCGTCCCAGACGAGCAGGTCCTGCTTGAGGTCGAACGTGTAGTGGAGGGCGAGCGTGAGCTCGATCACCCCCAGGTTCGATCCCAGGTGGCCGCCGGTCCGGAGCACCACGTCGAGGATCATCTGCCGGATCTCCTCCGCGAGGCCGGGCAGCTCCTCGGGGCTGAGCTTCTTGATGTCGTTCGTCGCGTTGATGCGGTCCAGCAGCTTCGTCATGTCAATGCTTCCGCGAGAGTACAAAATCCGCGATCTGACTCAGCGTTTCGCCCCTCCGTCCGAGGAAACGGATGGAGGATTTGCAGGCGGCGACGTTCCGGGCGGCCTGGCGCCGGGCCCTCTCCAATCCGTGGATCCTGGCAAAGTTCCGCCGGCCCCGCTCGGAGGCGTCCAATATATCATCGACGACCTGGAACGCAAGGCCGAGGTTCAGGCCGTAGCGGGTCAGGTCGTCCACGTGCCCCTTTCGGGCCGCCAGGGCTCCCAGGCGCGTCGAGGCGGCGAAGAGGGCAGCGGTCTTCTTGGCGTGGATCTCCACCACGTCGCCGCGCTTGGCGAGGTCGATCTGCTGCCCGCCGACCATCCCCGCGGCGCCCGCGCCGTCCGCCAGGGCCAGGATCATGGGGGCGACGAGCTTCGGGTCGGGAGTCCGGGCGATGGCCTCGAACGCGGCGGCCTGGAGCGCGTCTCCGGCCAGGATCGCGGTCGCTTCGTCGAACTTGACGTGGCTCGAGGGTTTCCCCCGGCGCGCGTTGTCGTCGTCCATCGCGGGGAGGTCGTCGTGGATGAGCGAGTAGGTGTGGATGTACTCGACGGCGCAGGCGGCCGGAATGGCCATGCGGAGGTCGCCGCCCAGGGCCTTGCAGGTCTCGAGCGTGAGCATGGGGCGGATGCGCTTCCCGGCGTTGAAGAGGGTGTAGCGCATCGCGTCGGCCAGGCGCGCCGGGACGCCGCGGCGGGGGAGGAAGCGTTCGAGGGCGGATTCGAGGGCCTGGCTCACTCGATCTTCTTGCGGGAGGGCTTTTCCTCGGCGGCGGCGGGGTCGAAATCCTTCGCCGTGAGCGAGCCGTCCTTCTCCTTCACGAGGATCTGGATCTTCTTCTCGGCCTGTTCCAGGATCGAGTAGCACTGCTTGAGCGCCTTCATGCCGAGTTCGTATTTCTCGATCGACTCCTCCAGCCCCAGCTTGCCCCCTTCGAGGGACTTGACGACCTGGTCGACCTCCTGGAGGTGCTGCTCGAATTTCTTGGCGGGGGGCTTGTCGGTCATGGGCTGGAAATCTTATCAGGAGACAGGGGACTGATCAAGGGGTGGCGATCCTATCGGGAAGGGTCGTCTCCCTTCTTGTCGATCCGCGAGCGGAGTTCTCCAGTGCCCAGGCGGGTCACGATCCGGTCGCCGGGCTTGGCCTGGACGGCGTCCTTCACGATCTCCCCCGTCGACTCGAGGTGGGTGACCGAGTAGCCCCGGGCCAGGATCGCGAGGGGATTGAGCGCCTGGATCCGCGCCTCGGCCTCCCTCACCCGGGCGCGGGCGATCTCCCCCGCACGGCGCGTGTGGGTGCGCAGGAGGTCGGTCAGGTGCTCGACCGCCCGGCGGGCCGTCTCGGGCAGGCGGGGGAGGTCGGCGACGAGCGAGTTGCGGAGGAGATCGAGGCGCTCGCGCAGGTAGTAGGTCGACTGGCCGGCCGCGACGTCGAGGCGCTCCTTGAGCTCGTCGAGCCGCTGGCCGAACTGGGCGGGGAGGTCCTCGATCCGACCGAGGGCGCGGCCGTCGCGGAGGCCGTCGAGCTGGGCGCGGGCGAGCTCGGCCCGCGTGCGGAGCGAGCGGCGGAGCTTGGCGTCCAGGTCCGCGAGCGAGGCGACCAGATCATCGAGCCTCGGCGTCGCCTTGACCGCCCCGTCGGTGGGCGTGAGGGCGCGGACGTCGGCCACGAAGTCGGCGATCGTGGTGTCGGTCTCATGGCCCACCGCGCTCACGATCGGGATGCGGGAGGCGTGGATGGCCCGCGCGACGACCTCCTCGTTGAAGGCCCAGAGGTCCTCGATCGAGCCCCCGCCGCGGCCCACGATCATCACGTCGACATCGGGCATCGAGAGGTTGATCCGGCCGATCGCGGCCGCGATCTCCTGCGCCGAGCCCTCGCCCTGGACCTTGACGGGGTAAAGGAGGATGCGGATCGCCGGGCAGCGGGTGGTGATCGTCCGGATCATGTCCTGCACGGCGGCGCCGGTCCGGGAGGTGACGAGCGCGATCGTGCGGGGGAGGAAGGGGAGGGGGCGCTTGCGGGCGGGGTCGAAGAGCCCCTCTTTCTGGAGCTTCTCCTTGAGCTGCTCGTACCGGAGCTGGAGGGCGCCCACGCCCTTGGGCTCCATCTCCTCGACGATCAGCTGGTACTTCCCATAGGGGACATAGACGTCGACCTTCCCGAGCGCGATCACCTCCATCCCGTTCTCGGGGTCGAAGCGGAGGCGGGCGGTCATGCCCTTCCACATGGCGCAGGGGATCTGGGACTCCTCGTCCTTGAGGGTGAAGTAGAGGTGGCCGCTCGGGCCGGGGCCCCTGTAGTTGGAGATCTCGCCCGCGACCCAGACGGTGCGGATCGTGTCCTCGATGGACTTCTTGATGCGGCGGGTGAGGTCGCCGACCGAGAGGATCTTCCGCTCGGAGGGCTGGAGCGACTCCGCGGGGAAGGCCATGGGGGCCAGTCTAGCGGCGGAGGGGGAGAGGGACAAGGAATGGGGTACACTGAGGGGAACGTGGGCAAGCAGATCGTCTATTGCGGCGGATGCGGAAAGAGCCTCCTCGAGCAGGACTTCGAGAAGGGGAAGGCCCACACGGTCGAGTTCCAGCCCTATTGCACGACCTGCAAGCCGCTGCCGAAGCCGATCTCCTCGTCGACGGCGGTCAAGGCGCTGAAGAGTTCCGCGAGGCTGCCCTCGGTGCCCCCGACCGCCCGCATCCCGAAGGCCCCGGCCTCCGCGAAGAGGAGTCCGCTCGTGCTTCTCCTGGCCGGGGCGGGCGCGCTCTTCCTCCTGATCATCGTGATCGCCCTCGCTTCGGGCGGCCGGAAGTCGGCGCCCCGCACGGGGGGAGAGACCGTGGAGGTGGTGCCGATCGTCGTGACGGAGAAGCATGCGCCGCCTCCCCCGACGCCGCGGCCGGAGCCCGTCCGCAGGCCGCGCGAGGAGCCGCCCCCGCCGGTCGTGATGAAGCCTCCCGTCCCGCCTCCGCCCCCAGCCCCACCTCCGCCGACGCCCGAGCCGGAGAAGCCGAAGGTCGACCCGGTCCTCCTCAAGTGGAGGGCCGCCCTCGCGTACGCGACCGACCGCGACTATGCCGCGGCGATCGAGGCGCTGAAGGGATCGGGCGCGCCCACCGCCCTCGCCGACGTGGAGTACGTGAGGAAGGTCGCTTTGGCCGTGAAGGATACCCATCAGGTCGTGTCGAAGTGGCCGAAGGGGCAGAAGGTCTCGCTGGACCACACCGCTCCCTCGGGCCAGGTCGAGCGTCTGGAGGGGCTCGTGGAGCGCGCCGGGCCGTTCCGGGTTGAGGTGAAGCGGGGCGAGGAGCGGGTGACGGTCGAGCTGGGCGAGATCGCGGCCCGATCGCTGGCCGAGATCTATCGCGCGCGACCGGGCCGTCGCCCCGAGTTCGACGCGCCCGTCGCCGCCCTCCTCTGCCTGCTCGAGGGGGACGCCGAGGCGGCGAAGGCCGATGTCGCGTCGGTGCCGGAGCGGTTCCGGGACTACGCGGCCGGGGCCCGCGCGGCCCCGGATCCGCGGGACGCCGGGGCGAGGCAGGCGTTCGCCGAGGCGGGGAAGGCCGCGCGGGTCCACGCGACGTCGCTCGAGGCGTTGGGGAGAACCCGGGCCCTGCTGGCCGAGACCGCGCCCGGCGGCTTCGTGCGGCGGAACCGGGCGTCGATCGAGAACCTGGCGTCGGAACTGGGACGGGAGTATTTCTTCGCACCCTCGGACCTGGGCCTCTCGGGCGGGTTCAAGTCGGGCCGGGTCCCGAAGGCGAAGGTCGAGACGTGCTGGATCTCGGAACGCGATGTCGATGCCGCGTCGAAGGAGACGTTCGTCGAGATCTCCTACGGCGCCTTGGCGGATACCGAGTACCGCGGCTGGGTGTATGCGGGGGGATGCTGCCTGGAGACGCTGGGGTTCATGGTGCAGGCGGGCGAGCAGGCCGCGGCCGTGCCTGCGAAGCTCCCGATCCTCAATCTCAAGGCGAAGCATGCGCAGCACACGGGGCCGAAGGAGCCGGAGCGCTGGGCGTGGGTGCCGCTGCCCCTCCCGAGGTCCGGCCCCGCGGGGGTGAAGGCCGTCCGCCTGATCACGACCCATAAGGGCTTCGGAGTGGCGTATGCGATCGTCACCTCACAGCGGGCGGCGCCTCCCCGGGACGCAGAGGTGAAGGACCTCGAGCTCGGCCGCGCGGGCGCGCCGGCGTTCAACCCGCTCTCCGCCGACGATCTCGTGGGCTACTGGAAATTCGACGAGAACTCGGGCGGGTCGGTGGCCGACGCCTCGGGCCGTGGCCACGGCGGCCAGTTCCGGGGCGACGCGAAGTGGGGGGCGGGGAAGACGGGGAGCGGCCTGGCGCTTGCCGCGAACGACGGCTTCGTCGAGGTGGGCGACGCCCCCGATCTCTGTCCGGGCGCGATCACGCTGGCGGCCTGGGTGAACTTGCCGTCGATGCCGACCCAGTCGGGCAACATCGTCTCCAAGGGCCAGAACGGCGGCTACCGGTTCCGAGTGTCGAACAACGGCGAGGTGGAGGTGTTCGATCGGGGGACGGAGAACGGCCTGCGGACGGTGGAGAAGCTCCCTCTTGGTCAGTGGGTCCACCTGGCGGTGACGGGCGATCCCTCGGGGCTCAAGATCTACGTGAACGGCCGGCTGAGCGGCTCGAACACGATCCCATACGGGGCGCCGAAGGTCTCCCATTCCCTCAAGATCGGCGCCGAGCCCGACTTCAAGGAGTACTTCGGCGGCTCAATCGACGAGGTCTGCCTCTACAAGCGTGCCCTGACCCCCTCCGAGGTCCAGCATCTGTACCGCCTGGGCCCCAAGTAGTTGCGCAAGCATGGCCGTGGCGTAAACCTGCGAGGCAGATTTGCGCCACCTCGGTGGCGCAAATCTGCCTCGCAGGTTTACGCCACCGCCTCGACCCAGTAGGTGGCGGGGCCGTCGTTGCGCAGGGAGACGATCATCGAGGCGCCGAAGGTGCCGGTCTTCACGGGCCGCCCCGTCAGCGCGCCGAGGCGCTCGCAGAACTTGAGGTAGAGGCGCTCGGATTCGGGGGGGCGCATCGCGGCCTCGAAGCCCGGGCGCTTGCCCTTGGAGAGGTCGGCGCAGAGGGTGAACTGAGACACCACCAGGACCTCGCCGCCCAGTTCCTCGCAGGAGAGGTTGGTCTTGCCCTGCGCGTCGTCGAAGAGGCGGAGGCCGGTGATCTTCCGGGCCAGCGACTCGACCTGCGGCTCGCCGTCGCCGTTGGCCACGCCCAGGAAGAGGAGCAGCCCTTTGCCGATCTGGGAGACGCGGGCGCCGTCGACCTCGACCGAGGCGTCGAGGACGCGCTGGATCAGGGCCTTCATCGCTCGACGAACTGGCCGCCGGCGCCTTCCGCCAGGGACTTCATCACCAACTTGCCGTGAGCGGGCGCCTCTACGGCGATCGAGTGGATCATGATCTTCTTGTAGCGGACGGTGTCGAGCGTCCGGGTCACGAGCAGCTCCCGGTCGACCATCCCCACGGTCGGGACGCCGTCGCTCAGGAGGTAGATCGTGTCGATCGAATCCTGCCGCAGCGGCGCGTTCCAGCCGCCGCCCGCGAACTCCAGGGTCCGAGTCACCGAGCCGAACAGGTTCGTCCCGAAGCTCGGCTGCAGGCCCTGGATGAACTTGACCGCCGCGTCGCGCGAGGGCTTGCCGGAGATCGTCATCTGCTCGCCGAGCAGCGTGAGCGTCCCGTGCACCGCGACCACGTTGAACGCCGCCCCGTCGCCCATGCGGCGGATGATCTTCCTGAGCTCGAACTTCGCGATATCGATCCGCCGGTCGCTCTCGGGCTTCTCGGGGCCTTCGCCCGCCTCGGGCCGCCACTTGCCGATCTCGACCATGCTGTTGGAGTTGTCGATCACGAACACCACCCGCGTGGAGTAGAACGGGATGCCGTAGAAGGTGGAGACCCCGCGGGCGTCGGCCCGCTCGGTGGCGCGCGCGGAGTAGGTCCCGGCCAGCAACTCCTCGCGGTGCGTGTCCCACCACTCCTTCCAGGCGTCGTACTCGCCGTGCTTGTCGACGCCCGTGAGCGTCTTGAGCGCCCCGTTGACCTCGTTCTTCATCCGTCCCTGCGCGGTCCTGAGCATGCCGATCAGGACGGGGGTCTGGGCGCGGTCGCCCGAGCGGCCGATCCCGTGGGCGGCCGCCAGGCGGATCTGCCAGTAGGGGTTCTCGACCCATCCGAGGAGGACCTTCTTCGCCTCCTCGCTCTCCTTCGACTTGAGGCCGAGGGCGTCGCCCAGCGCGACCTTGACGGCGGCGTTCTCCTCGACCTTTGCGCGCGCGAGGAGGGCCTCGAGGGCCGCGGGGTCGTCGATCCGCCCCAGCGCCTCGGCGCTCGCGGCGCGGGGGAGCCACTCGGGGTGCCGGAGCGTGACGACCAGTCCCTTCGTCGCGGCGGGCGAGGAGAGCCGGGTCATGATCGCCATCGCGCGGGGGAGCGCGGCGTGGAGTCCCTCGACCTTGAGGGTGAGCGCGTCGTAGGCCTTCTTCGCCGCGAAGTACTTCTGGTTGTCGCCCTTCGAGACGAAGCGCCCGTCCTTGTCCCGGTAGAGCAGGTTGAGGTCCATCTCCTTCGCGTGCCGGGCCCGCTCCTTCTCGAGGTCGATCAGGAGGTCGAGGCCGCCCCGGTAGGCCGACGCGAAGGCCTCGGCGCATCGTTCGGAGTCGAGCCGGGCCAGGTGGGCGGCGGACTTGTCGACGGCGACGGGGCTGCAGGAGCTGAAGGCCTCGACCAGGGCGGTCCGGGCGGGCTCGAACTCATCCTTGGCCTGGAGCAGCAGCGGCAGCGCCGCGACGAGGAATCTCATGGGCTCAGGCTTTATACGACACGGGCGGGGGAACGTCAACCCGGCCGTCCCTTTCAGGCTCTTGCACGGAGTCCGGCGTCAGGGACCGGTGGGACGGAACTTCCAAAGCCCAAACTCCAACTCCCCATCGGGCCTCCCCTTCCGCCCCCGAGGGGGACACGTGGGGTTGACTGGCTTGGGAGTTCAGACCCTTGAAACAGGGTGCAGGGATGCTTCAGGGAGAGGGTGGAAAGGCGGGCTAGCCTCTGACGCAGCCCTTGTGGCGGCGGACATTCGTCTCGTCGCTCACGGTGAGCTTCCACGTGCCGCGCTGGCGCCGGCGGGCGAGGACCTTGCGGCCGCCCCGGGTCTTCATCTTGGCGCGGAAGCCGTGCTTGTTCTTGCGGCGCCGGTTCCGGCACTTCCACTTGTAGCCCATAAGAGGAGCAGAGGATAGTGGGGGCGGAGCGGAATGTCAACTATTTCTTCGGCGGCTTCGGGTCGATGAACGTGGGCGCGTCGGCCATCGCCCGGTCGGACTCGGCGGGCTTGGAGATGGGCGCCGGCTTGTGCTCCTGCTTCTCGAGGGGCGACTGGTAGAGCCTGGGGAAGAGCTGGCGCATGTACTTCTCGAGCGTGACGATCGTCGGGCCGTAGCCCTTGTGGTACATGAAGTACTCGATGTCGTACCCCATCTTGCCCGCGTCCTGGTAGCGCTTGCTCAGGTTGCGGTCGAGGGCCTTGAGCATGATCTTCTCGAGCGCCTCGGGGATAGCGGGGTTCACGTCGCGCGGCCGGGGGATGTCCTTCACGACGACGTTCTCCAGGATCACCGTCGTGTCCTCGGTGGAGCCGAAGACCGGCTCGCCGGTCAGGAGTTCGAACATGACCACGCCGAGCGAGAAGATGTCGCTCCGCGCGTCGGTGGGCATGTACTGGGCCTGCTCGGGGGACATGTACTGCGCCTTGCCCATCAGGACCTGGCCTTCCTGGTCCTTCATCAGGTTGCGCGCCTTGGCGATGCCGAAGTCGGTGATCTTGCACTCGCCTTCCACGGAGATCATGAGGTTCTTGGGCGAGATGTCGCGGTGGACCACGCCGAGCGGGCTGCCGGTCTTGTCGCGCTTCGCGTGGGCGTACTCGAGACCGCGGCAGATGCGCGAGATGACGAACGCCCCGAGGTCGGGAGGCACCTTCGTGCCCAGCTCCAAGTGGCGGTTCATGAACTCCTGAAGGTTGATGCCCTGCACGTACTCCATGGCGATGTAGTGCGTGTTGCCGATCTTCCCGAGTTTGTAGATCTGGACGATGTTCTGGTGGACCAGGTCGGCGACCAGTTTCGCTTCGCCGATGAACATGTCCACGAAGTCCCGGTCCGTGGTGAACTTCTCGCGGATCGTCTTGATGGTGACGGTTTTTTCGAACCCCTCGGAGCCGAAGAGGAGGGCCTCGTAGATCGAGCCCATGCCGCCTTCGGCGATCTTCCGGGTGAACCGGAACTGGTAGGTGTCTTTGAACTCGTAGGGCTCGGTGAGTTCCTTGGCCATCGGTCGAGAAATCATGACACATGGGCTCAGGCTTGTCAAGGTAAGGGGCGGAAGGCTATAGTGGGAAACATGAAACTCGCCTTCAGCTCGAACGCCTTCCGCAACTGGTCGATCGAGGAGACGATCGGCATCCTGGCCGGGATCGGCTACCAGGGGATCGAGCTCATGGCCGACCGCCCCCACGCGTGGCCGGAGGACATGACGCCCGAACGCCTGGGCTCCATCCGGAAGGCGCTCGAGACCCACAAGATGGAGGTCTCGAACGTCAACGCGTTCATGATGTGCGCCTACAAGGATCCCAAGAGCGGCCGGTCGGGGACGTTCCATTGGCCCAGCTGGATCGACAAGGACACGGACACGCGCGAGGCGCGCATCCGCCACACGGTCGCCGCCGTGGACGTGGCGGCCGGGGTCGGCGCGAAGACGATGTCGACCGAGCCCGGCGGCCCGCTCGAGGGGCGGACGCGAGAGGAGTGCTACACGCTCTTCGCCGAGGGCCTGAAGCGCGCCGCCGACCGCGGCCGCGAGAAGGGCGTGCTCGTCTGCATCGAGCCCGAGCCGACGCTCCTCATCGAGAAGGGGCACGAGTACGAGGAGTTCGTCTCGAAGTACGTGAAGTACCCCGGCGTGGGCCTCAACTTCGACATGGGCCACTTCTACTGCGTCGGCGAGGACCCGGCCGACCTGATCCGCGGGGTCGGCAAGGGCGCCGCGCACTTCCACCTGGAGGACATCGCGGCCGACCGAGTTCACTTCCACCTGCCGCCCGGCAAGGGCGCGATGGACTACAAATCGATCTTCGCCGCTCTGAAGCAGATCGGCTACGCCGGCTGGGTGACGATCGAGCTCTATCCGTTCCAGGAGGACTCGGTCGACGTGGCGAAGAAGGCGTTCGCGTTCATCCGGCCGTTCCTGGATTAGGCTCCCGCGCCGTCACTCCCCGCCCGGCCCGCCGTCCAACGGGTGAGAGGGTTGCTATGTCGCGCGGTACCGATCCGTCGGTCGGCTTTCTCGGCCTCTTCCTGATGCTCCTCGCCTGGCTGCTCGGCCTCGCCGTACGGTCGCGCCAGAAGGCTTTTACGGCCATGGGTGAGCGTCTGGCGCGACGTCTGAGAGGGTCCTTTGCCCCCGGCACCTGGCCGGTCCTCTCCTTCCCGATCATGGGACGCGCGGCGATACTCTACTGGGGTCGGTATGCCGACGAATCCCGGACTTCCACGCTGGTGTCCGTGGACCTCCGCATCCAGAAGGGGCGCTGCCCGGTCTGCGGGAGCGAGATGCGGGACCGCCCCGTCGCCTGCTTGCGGTGCCGGACGCCTCACCACGAGGAGTGCTGGCGGTACACGGGGGAGTGCTCGACGTTCGCGTGCCGGGAGCGGAGATACACGCGATGAGCGGGCTGATCGAGATTTCCCGGGACGTGGCGGAGGGGATTCCGGGGGCGCGCGTCCTCGCGGGCGGGGGGCTGACCTTCACACGCCGGGGCTTTCGAGGGAGGGTGGAGCTCAGCCGCGCGTCCACCGACATCCTGTTCGATCTTGGATACCGGGGGATGGGGGCGCTCCAGGTCCGGACGGCCGGGTTGTGGCACGACATCCTGAATTCCCTCGGGCGGCCCGACCACAAGGTCGGCGATGCGGAGTTCGACGCGGCCTTCGACGTCTCGACCAGCGAGCGCGGGTTGGCCGAGCGGGTGCTCGCGCCCGAGATCCGGAAGGTGCTCCGGGGTGTGGCCCTCTACGGTCGGTTCCTCTTCCGGATCTCAGGGGCGGGCTTTCTGCTCCGCCTGGCGGCGCGGCCGGCCTCCGCGCGGGAACTGGACTCATGGATCGTCGCCTCCTTCCAGCTGCTGGAGGCGATCCCCGGGACCGAGGGGGCTGAGCGCATCCAGATGTTGAGCGAGGGGACGGTCATCGAGCGGGAGTCCTCGTGCCAGATTTGCGGGGGGACGCTGGTCGAGGGCGCTCTCGTGCGGTGCGCGAAGTGCTCGACGCCCCATCACCGCGATTGCTGGGAGTTCAACGGCCGCTGCTCGACGTTCGCGTGCGGCGAGAGCCGCGCCGTGTAGGGTGTTGACGAAATCGCCCGGCGACTTCCTCAGCTCGAAGTTGACGAAATCGCCGGGCGATTTCGTTAACATGCCGCCGTGGGAGAACTGGACCTCATCCGCTGGATCCGCGCGCGCATCCCCCGCCGGAGGCCCGGGGTCGAGGTCGACTCGGGGGACGATGCCGCCGTGGTCCGGATGGGGAGGGAGAAGGTCCTCTTCAAGACCGATTCGGTCATCGACGGGGTCCACTTCGACGGCCGCACGGCGCGCCCGGAGGAGATCGGCCATAAGGCGGTCGCCCGCTGTCTGAGCGACATCGCCGCCATGGGGGGCGTCCCGACCTTTGCCGTGGTGTCCATGATGGTCCCGCGCGTCGCCCGCGAGGCGTGGATCAAGCGGATCATGATCGGGATGGAGCGTACGGCCGCGGCGTTCGACACGGCGATCGTGGGGGGCGACCTGAAATCCCATCAGGGCAAGCTGGCGATCGCGGTGGCCATGCTGGGGAGGCTCGAGGGCCCCCCGCTGCTCCGGAGCGGAGCGCGGCCGGGGGATGCGATCGCCGTCACTGGCCCCCTGGGGGGCTCCATCCTCGGCAGGCACCTCCGCTTCACCCCGCGGGTGAAGGAAGCCCTGAGCTTGAGGAAGCGATTCGACCTGCACGCCATGATCGACATCTCCGACGGCCTGGCGACCGACCTGGCCCACCTCTGCGAGGAGAGCGGGGTGGGGGCGACGATCGACGCGGCCCGGGTGCCGATCGCCCCCGCGGCCCGGCGGCTGGGCGGGGACCCCCTCCACCATGCCCTGACCGACGGCGAGGACTACGAGCTGCTTTTCACGGTGCCCGCCCGCGACGCCGGCCGGCTGCCCTACGTGATCGGCCGGGTGGAGAAGCGCGAGGGGCTCAGGCTCCGCCGGCCGGACGGCCGGCAGGAGCCGATCGCGGTTCGGGGCTGGGAGCACCGATGGGCGTAACAAAACAGACGGTCTATTTTGTTACGAACTCGCCGGAGGAGACCGGGGCCCTCGGGGAGAGGGTGGGGGAGGCGTGCGAGGAGGGGAGCCTGCTGGCCCTGACCGGAGATTTGGGAGCGGGCAAGACCCGCTTCGTCAAGGGGCTGGCGGTCGGCCTGGGGGCGGCCCGGGAAGATCAGGTCACCAGCCCGACCTTCGTCCTGACGAACCTCTACCGCGGCCGTCTGACCCTGGCCCACATGGATCTGTATCGTCTTGAGGCCGTGGACCTTGCGTCGATCGGCTTCTACGACTACCGCCAGGACGGGGTGAATGCCATGGAGTGGGCGGACAAAGTGGACGAAAAACTCCTGGGGGACCACCTTCGGGTGGCTTTCGAGGTCGCGGGGGAGAGCTCCCGGCGTCTAGTGTTTCAGGCCCGCGGGCCCCGGAGCGAGCAGCTCCTCAACCGACTGAACCTTTCCCCATAACAGCCGTTCATATGCAAGGTGATTGGGACAAGCTGGACGACGCCGCGCTGATCGTCGCGATCCAGAAGGGCAAGCTCGCGGCATTCACCCAGATCGTGGACCGTCACCAGCGTTCTCTGATAAATTTTTTCTACCACCTGTCGTGGGACCGGCAGGTCTCGGAGGACTGCGCGCAGGAGGTCTTCCTCCGGCTCTACTCCCACCTGGGGACGTACGAGCCGCAGGCCAAGTTCACGACCTTCCTCTTCCGGATCGCGCGCAACCTCTGGATCGACCGCATGCGCTCCGAGCAGGCGCGGGGCGGGAAGCCCGTCTCGCTCGAGGCCCCCTTGGGCTTCGGCGAGGAGCGCTCCCTCCGCGACCGCCTGTCCGGACCGTCGGCCACCCCGGTGGAGATCCTGGCCCGACAGGAGACCCAGGACGCGCTCAAGAACGCGATCGACCGGCTCCCCGAGGAGCAGAAGACGGTCCTGATCCTGAGCGAGATGCAGGGGTTGAAGTACCAGGACATCAGCGCGATCCTGGACATCCCCGTGGGCACCGTGAAGTCGCGGATGCACACGGCCATGGAACGATTGAAGGAGATCCTTGGAGACGAAGAGGAGATGAAGTGATGGTATTCCCGTTCCCATCACCCTGTCTCCATTATCACCCTATCCCCTTATGAAGTGCGAGAAGACCTCCGAGATTACGACCTTCCTCAAGGGCGAGACGCCCGAGACGGAGCGGGAGACCCTCCGCTCCCACTTCGACCAGTGCGCGATCTGCGGCCAGGAGATCGCGAAGTTCGACGGCGTCCTCAAGGCCCTGGGGAAGATGGAGTCGGTCGATCCCTCCCCCGGCTTCAAGTGGCGCGTCCGCGAGGCCTTCCTCCAGGCCCATCCCGAATTCCTCGAGGCGCCCAAGCGTCAGCCGATGACCTTCTGGGACAGCCTGAAGGCCTCCTTCGGCTACGTCCCCGCGTGGGCGATCTCGGTCGCCGCCCACGTCTTCCTGCTCGCGGTGGCGGCGATGATCATCTTCTCCCCGCGGAGCCCCGAGGAGGAGCGCGACGAGGCGGCGCTCCAGGCCAAGCCTCGGGCCTCCAGCGCGAACGCCCCCGAGTTCAACCGCGGGGGCGGCGGCGGCAAGGGGCGTCCCGAGCGGCTCGGACACATCGCTCCGAACGACCCGAACTCCGAGGATTTCACGCCCGGCCCGACCCGCGGCGTCGAGGCCGTCATCCGCGCCAAGGACTCCGTCCCCAACGTCAACCGCGAGAAGGCCGAGGCGAGCCACAAGCTCTGGCGGGAGACGATCCCCCGCGAGCGCCGGCTGCTCGGCTTCTTCGACGGGCGCACGACCGAGTCGCAGCGGCGCACGGTCCGCGAGGCGTTCGGCGGCCAGGGGACCGAGAAGGCGATCCGCGCGGCGCTCGACTGGCTGGGCCGCAACCAGCAGCCCGACGGCCGGTGGGCCGGACCCGCGGTCAGGCAGGAGCAGGCGCCCGACTTCAGCTACTCGGTGGGACTGACCGGCCTCTCGCTCCTGGCCTACCTGGCCGAGGGCCAGACGACGAAGACGGGTGACTACGTGAGCACCGTGCGGAAGGGCGTCGAGTTCCTGATGTCCGAGCAGCGCGCGTCGGGCCTGATCGGGAGCGACCAGGGCAACTACATGTACAACCACGCGATCGCCGCCCTCGCGCTCCTCGAGTGCGCGATGGCCACGCGCGACGAGCAGATCGGCGCGGCGGCCTCTGCGGCCGTGGCGTTCACGGTCTCGGCCCAGAACCAGACGGGCGGCTGGGGTTACACGTCGCGGTCGATCGAGAACGACACGTCGGTCGGCGGCTGGCAGATCCTGCTCCTTCGGTTCGCCAAGCTGCAGGGAAACCAGGGGGTCATCCCCGCCCTCGTGGCCGCCTACGGGCGGCTCCAGGCGATGACGGATTCCGAGGGGAAGGTCGGGTACCGCGGCCGACTGCAGTTCCCGAACGGCACTCACGGCCTCACGGCCGTCGGGATGCTCTCCCACCAGCTGGCGACGCACACGCCCGACCCGGAGGTGCTCGCGAAGCAGGCGGGCGTGCTCCTCGAGCGCTCGCCGATCCCCGGGACCGACGGCGCGTTTTTCATGATGAACGACCTCTACTTCGCCTACTTCGGCTCGCTCGCCATGCACCAGCACGGCGGGGAGGCGTGGACCCAGTGGTGGAGCCCGCTTCGGGACAAGCTGCTCAAGACGCAGCAGGCGGAGGGCTCATGGCCCGCCGCGTTCGACCGCTGGCACGTCTACGGCGGGCAGGTCTACACCACGGCGCTCTCGGTCCTGATCCTCGAGACGCCGGTCCGCTACCCGCGGCTTTCGGAATAAGCTAGACTCCGCGGGTGCACTGGATCGCCTCCGAGTTCGGTCTGATCCCCCTCGCGCTCGGGATCGCCTCCGTCCTCCTCTGGGGAGTCTCCCTCCTCTCGCGGCGCCCGCCGGCGCCCGGCCCGGAGGGCGTCGCCCATGCCCTCAACGGCATGTTCGTGCTCCTGCTGGTCTGCGTCTGGATCAACTTCATCCCGCAGGTGCTCTCGAAGAAGGCGCCTTACGACCTCGAAAGGGAAGTGAGCCTCGCCCTCCTGGCCGGGCTGAGCGTGGCCACCGGCGCGATCCAGCTGGGCGTGAGGGTGGAGCTGCGCCGCCTGGGGTCCACGGGGCAGGGCACTCCCGTCGCCACCATGGCCGGGCGGCTCACGCTCTTCTTCTCCCTGATGACGCTCGTCGTCGGGGGCCTGCTGGCCTGCCGGGCGTTCCCGACGACCCGCGCCCTCGTGACGATGGCCGCCTTCTCCGCGGTCTGGATCCCGGCCGCGATCCTCTGGCGCGTCGCGCCGGAGGCGGGCCCGATCGCGCCGCGTCCCTCGGCGGCCGCCCGGGGAAGCTTTTTCATCATGGCGATTGGCGCGATCGCCGCCGCGGCCTCGCCCTGGCTGCTCGCCTCCCCGGTGCGGAGCGGCTTCCTGGCGGGCTTCGGGGCGTCGGCGGTCCTCCTGATCGCCACCGCCTGGGTCGCCGTCGTCACCTCGCCTCGGATCGCGATCCTGCTCGTCGGCCTGGCGGGCGGGACGGCCGGGCATTTCATCCTGCAGTCGCTATAATGGCGGG
>CAZSCC010000365.1:0-2330 GCA_964604905.1 uncultured Planctomycetales bacterium | reverse complement strand
CGAACCCCGAGGACTTGGCGCTCAAGACCAACCTCGAGGCGGCGAAGGAGATCATGCGCCAGCTTCGCCTCCGGGACCTGGGCGGCATCATCGTGATCGATTTCATCGACATGAAGCAGGATCGCCACAAGCGCGAGCTGGAGGGCACTGTCCGGGAGGAGTCGCGGAAGGACCGCTCCCAGATGGTGATCCTGCCGCTGTCCCAGTTCTGCCTGCTGGAGATCGCGCGGCAGAAGACCCGGCCGAGCCTCCAGGGGGTGTCGCACGACCCCTGCCCCGTCTGCGGCGGGACGGGGTTCGTGAAGAGCATCGAATCGATGGGGCTCGAGGTGATGCGCGCGCTCAAGTCGCAGCTCGACCGCCACGACATTGCGGTGGTGGAGGCCCGGGTCAGCCTCGACGTGGCGGGATACCTCAAGGGGAAGCTCGACGACCTCCAGCAGCTGGAGCAGAAGCACAGCAAGCGGATCCACCTGACCCCCACGCGCGACATGGCCTCCAACCGGGTCGAGTTCAGCTGCTACAACACGGCGGGTGAGAAGGTCGTCGACTTCGTCAGGTGATCAGGAGATGCTGGGGATAGGGAGATCGGACCTCGCGCGATCCCCGTGAGGGCGGGATCTCCAAGAAATGGCTTGCTTCGGAAACACGGCTTTGCTATAAGGGGCGTCCCATGTACGCGATCTTCAAGGACGGTGGCCGGCAGTACAAGGCCGAGAAGGGCGCGACCCTCGAGCTCGATCAGCAGGGCCCCAAGGAGGGCGAAAAAGTCGAGTTCACCGAGGTGGTCCTGCTCCACGACGGCCAGAAGGCGAAGATCGGCACCCCCACGGTCAAGGGCGCGAAGGTCCTGGGCGAGGTGGTGAAAAACTTCAAGGGCGACAAGGTCCGCGTCTTCAAGTACCGCCGCCGCGAGGGGTACCACCGGACTCGCGGCCACCGCTCGCGCCTGACGATCGTCAAGATCACCGACATCGTCGGTTAGGCTTTCGGCCCGCCCCTGATGCCATAATCCATTCGTGGCCTATCGTCTCGTGCCGTGGCTGGCCCGGGTCGGTGCCGTGCTGGGGATCGCTTCCTTCTTCATTCCGCAGTTCGAGTTCACGTGGGCTCCTGGGGCCGTGCTCAGCCCGTTCCGGTCCTCCGTCCGCCTCCACCACAGCGTCGATTCCGAGTCTTTCGTCGTTGAGACGGCGATGGCGCTGCTGCCCATGCTCGGCTGCCTCTGGATCCTGGCGGCGTCGTTCTCCCGGCTCTCCCGATCCTCCGCGCTTCGCGGGGCCGGCATCGCGTGCCTGTTCGTCTGGTCGTTCGCCTTGGCCACGCTGGGTTCCCTGACTTGCACCCTCCCGACGTCGCCGGAGGGCGGCGTCGCCGACTCCTCGAGCGGACTCCTTCTCTTCAGCGTCCCGTTGGTCCTCGCCACGGTCCTGCTGGCGCGGGTCCTGGGGGGATCGCCCTCGGGAGCCACGGGGACGATGGTGGGAGGCGGTCTGGCACTGCTCCTGCTGCTCTGGTCCTTCGCCGTGTTCCAGGCGCCGGTCGTCGCGGCTTGGGCGCCGGGGGCGCTCGTCCCGATGGCCGCGGGGGCGCTGCTCTCCCTCGCCTCCCCGCGCTCTCCGTCGCCTCCTCCCCGGGCGGCCGCGGAACGCGCCTGAGCGCTCCCTTTCTTCGGCTTCGCCCGGTCCCAAGGCGTGCGCCTTCTCGAG
Organism: uncultured Planctomycetales bacterium; assembly: GCA_964604905.1. Lineage (GTDB taxonomy): Bacteria > Planctomycetota > MHYJ01 > MHYJ01 > JACPRB01 > JACQFK01. The sequence continues at coordinate 621 of CAZSCC010000365.1, read as the reverse complement.
GCGGCGCAGGTCCAGGTCGTGGCGCCGGTCGCCTTCTTCCTGGGAGCTCTCCTCCGGCTGCGTCGGGAGCGCCTGCGCCGATAACCCCTCTTGCAATTTCAGCGCGGGAGGCTATTCTCCACTTCCCGTGTTTCGCGACGAGATCGTCCTGAAGATGAAGGCCGGCACCGGCGGCGCCGGGAAGATTTCCTTCCTCAGCGAGAAGTTCCGGCCCAAGATGGGTCCGGACGGCGGCGACGGCGGGAGGGGCGGGAGCATCATCCTCGAGGCCGACCCGAACTACAACACCCTGTACCACCTGATCCATCGGCCCCAGTACACGGCTCCCAGCGGAGAGCCCGGCGGGCACAAGAACTGCAGCGGGAAGATCGGCCATGACCTGATCGTCCGGGTCCCCGTGGGGACTCTCGTCCGCGACGTCGACCGCAACGTCCTCTTGAAGGACCTCGCCCGTAAGGGCGACCGACTCGTGATCTGCAAGGGCGGGAAGGGGGGGCGCGGGAACCAGCACTTTGCCACCTCCACGACCCAGTCGCCCCGCCGGGCCGAGCCGGGCCAGGTGGGCGAGGAGCGCAAGGTCAAGCTAGAGCTCAAGATGATCGCCGACGTCGGCCTCGTGGG
>CAZSCC010000364.1:0-7093 GCA_964604905.1 uncultured Planctomycetales bacterium | reverse complement strand
GGATCTCGGCGCTCGGGCCGACGTCGACGATCAGTCCGTCGCGGACGATGACGTTCGCCTTCGGGAGGGTGATGAGGGGAGCGACGACGACGGTCGCGTCCCGGAAGGCGAGGGCCTTGGAGCGCGCGGGCGAGCCGAGCGCGACGAGAATCGACAGGATGATCCAGCGCATGACGGTATCCTCCCCAGCTCGTGTGATGCGGTATTGATTGTACGACACCGGGTCCCCAACTGTTTAGCTGGACACCCGATGCCGAGATGAACAGTTGGGTCAGTGGAGGGTGGCGATGAGGAAGCGGGGACGGTAGATCCGGAGGTCGCGGACGGCGTCGGGGAAGCTCATGGAGTTGCAGGCGTAGCTGATGACGAGCGCGCTCCCGGTACGGTCCAGTTCGGGGTGGGCCTTCGCCGCGTAGCAGAAGTAGCCCTTCTTCCACCTGGCTTCGGGGCAGGTGTAGACCACGTCGGGCGGGCCCCAGGGCCCCTCCGGGCGAGGGGCCCGGAGGACATGGATGTCGGGAGAGAGGAGAGGGGCCGAGGTCACCGCCGCGAACGCCCGTGCGGCCGGGAGGTAGGAGACGGACATCTCGGTCGCCGCGCCCGAGAAGACCGGAGCGGCCGCCGCCGGGGCCTCGCTCCAGCCGCTCCCGGTCCAGTACCGCCACCGGGCCGTATCCTCGATCGCCTCCTCCGGGACCCGGGCGAGGATCGCCTGCCTCGAGGCCCGGTGGTCGCGGATCCCATAGAGGTAAGCGTAACCCTCCAGGCGCAGGCTGGCCGTCCCGAACGAGGCGGGGATCTCCCGGGTGGTCATCGTCCATCGCTCGGGCGGAAGGTCGGGGTCTGCGACGGTGGCCAGGAGGGTCGCCGTCTCTGCGAACCCGAACGCCCCGTCGCCCTTCGCCTTCAGACGGTACAGGAAGAGGTGGAGTCGCGGGCCGATCCGGAGCCCGCTGAGCGGCCAGAACCATTCGCCTGCAACCGGGCACTTCACGGCGTCGGCGGGCTGCCCGTCCTCCGTGCGCCAGAAGAAGTCGAGCCCGCCGCCCACGGTCTCGATCGCGAGGCTGTTCCGGACCATCTTCGATCCCTCGCGCCCGGAGACGCCGGGCTTGGCGATGAAACTGTCTCCGAAGAGCCAGAGGGTGCGGTCGTTCGAGAGCGGGACGCTGTAGATGGCGTCGCCGCCGCGCCAGGGCGAACCGTTGGGGAAGAAGCGATCGTCGATCTCCGGGAGCGGTCTGGATTCCCAGACTCCCCTCAGGGGAACGGCGCACCCGCCCAGGAGGAGCAGCAGCGCGAGCCGCCTCACGAGTTTTTCCAGAACGCAAGGGCGTAGTTGAGGAACCTCGTCGCGCGCCGGACGGGCGGCTGCGGATCGGTCACCGGTTGTATTTCGGGATGGGGCCGGTCAGCCGAGCGTAGACTTCGTCGCACGCCTGGAGCGTTTTCGGGTCGAGGGTCCCCTCGAGCGCCTGAAGACTTTCCTGGAGCTGCTCCGTGCGGGTCGCGCCGAGCAGCATCCCCACGCCCTGGGCCTTCATCCACTGGAGCGCGAGCTCGAGGAGCGTCCGGTCCGCCGCGTTCGCCACGTGCCCGTACTCCGTGATCGCCCGGAACATCGCCTCATTCCAGTAGCGCTTCTGATACATCGCGTTGCCGTCGAAGCGGGTCCCCTTCGCCGGGTCGCCCGGACGGTGCTTGCCCGTGAGGAGGCCGCCCGCGAGCGGGTTGTAGACGAGGACCTCGAGCGGATACGCCCGGACCATCGGGAGGAACTCGCGCTCGATGTCCCGCGCGAGCAGGTTGTACATGGGCTGCACGACCGAGACCGTCTCGATCATCTGCATGAGCTGCCAGGCGGCGTAGTTCGAGGCGCCGACCCGCGCGATCTTGCCGGCCTTGACCAGCGACTCCATCGCGGAGAGGGTCTCCTCGATGGGCGTGTCGTAGTCGGGCTGGTGCATGTAGAAGAGATCGATCCGCTCCAGCCCGAGCCGTTTCAGGCTCGCGTCGCACGAGCGGAGGATGTGGTCGCGCCCCAGGCCTTCCTTGGGATCGCTGGTCTTGCTTCCCACCTTGCTGGCGACGCTGAAGCCGGTCTTTCCGCGCAGGCAGCGGCCGAGGATCTCCTCGGAGGCTCCCCCGGTGTAGACATTGGCCGTGTCGAAGTGGGTGATCCCGGCGGCGAACGCGGCGTCGACGATCCTCCGGGACTCGGCCTCGTCGGCCTGTTTGCCGAAGGTCATCGTCCCGAGGCCGATCATGCGGCAGCGGGAGGCTTGGAACGTTTTGCGAGGAATCGGGAGAGGCCGAAGAGGACGAGGCCGGCGATGGCCGAGCCGGCCGCGACCGGCTTGGCGAAGAAGTAGAGGCTCTTCACCTGGAGTGGATTCTCGTGTTTCTCCTTGTCGACGGGGAGGAGCAGGAGTTCGGGCGCTTCCGGCGGGCGGATGAACTTCTCCTTGGCGACGAAGAGGACCGGGTCGGTGTGGTCCATCGGGTTCCCGTAGATCTCCATCACCCGCTTGTGGTAGGCCTGGTCGGTCTCCTTGGGGAACCGCGGGTCCCAGGAGTCCTTGTTGTCCTTGACGAGCTCGGGGCTTTTCGCGGCGATGATGTAGGCATCGGTGGCGCCCGAGGCGAGAAGGGCGACCGTCGGGTAGGTCGCGCCGGCGACGACGAGGGCGCCGATCCAGCCGATCATGGCCAGCCTCTTCATCTAGTCCTCGAGCAGCGCAACGAGGCTGAGGGTCACCTTCCACGCTTCCTGGACCTTGTCCTTGCCGGCGTCCGGGATCTTGATGCCGTAGTCGGAGAGCTTGACCGTGAACGTCGTGTCGAAGCCGAGGCCGGGTTTGTCCCCCCAGTGGGCCGCCTGGATCCGCTCGAGGGGGATCTCGCGCATCTTGACGTCGATCGAGATCGGCTTCGTCACGCCGTGGAGCGTGAAGTCGCCCTCGACGGTCCAGATCGCCCCGTCCTTCTTCGCGATTTTCGTCGATTCGAAGAGGATGTCGGGATTGGCCTTGGAGTCGAGCCACAGGGGCCCGCGGAGGTGCTCGTCGCGGAGCTCGATCCCGGTGCGCAGGTGGTCGACGGGCACGCGGAACCGGACCTTCCCGGCACCCTTGTCCTTGTCGAAACCGAGGAGGCCGGAGATCGCGGAGGTGTGGGCCGTGATGGTCTCGATCTCCGTCTCGGAGACCGCGGAGATCGTCGACAACTGCGGCTTCTTGCCGAACTTGTATTTGGCGCCCGTGATCCCCTCCTCGGCGACCGGCTTGATCCGGAGGACCTTCGGAGCATCCTCCTCCTCGATCTTCGCGGCGACCGCGGGGGCGTCGGCGGGCTTGACCGTGGTCCCGGAGATGTCGATCGAGACGTTCCAGACCTTGTCGACGGTCGCGAGGGCGGTCTTGTCGATCGTGATATTGTAATCGGCGAGCGCGATGGGGAAGCTGGCTTTGACCTTGATGCGGGGGGCCTTGGCGTCGCCCAGGCGCTTCACCTGGGCCGTGATGGAGATGGCCTTGCTGACGCCGTGGAGCTTGAACTTTCCGTCGATCGCCCACGTTGAGGGCGGAGTGAAGGCGGTCTTCGTGGACTCGAACTCGATGGTGGGGAACTCCTTGGCGTTGAGCCAGGTCTTTCCGAGCATCGCGCGGTCGCGGTCGGGCATGCCGGAGTTGAGCGTATCGACCGGGACGACGATCTTGCAGCTGCACTTGCCGGCGTCGAAATCGACGCTGGCGCTCCCGCTCACGCGGTTGGTGGTTCCCAGGATGTTGGTCACCTCGGTCTTGGATTCGAAGGTGACATTGGTGAGCGCGGGATTGCCGCCGAAGTAGAAAGTCATCTCCCCTTTCGGGAAGGCGGCCGCGGCGCCGGACGCGGCGGGGGCCGGGGCCCCCGATGAGGAGGCGGCGGGAGTCTTGCTGTCGCAGGCGGCCAAGGTCGCCACGAGCGCGAATGCGGCGAGTTGTTTCATGGGGAGGGATCTCCTTACCGTCAGGCTGAGCGCCGGCGATTGTATCCCAGCTCCGGAACAGCGGCAAGTGTTTACGAAATCGCGCCGCGATATCGTTAACAGTTTCGGGCTCGGGCGTAGGCTTGAAGCAGGGCGTCGGCCTCGCGGTCGGTGGAAAAGCGCTCCTTCGCCACCGCCTGCGCTGCCGTTCCCAGGAGCGCGCGCGCCTTCGGCTCCCGGATGAGCCAGGCGGCGAGGTCGGTGAGACCGTTCAGGTCCTTGTAGAGCAGGGCCGTCTCCCCGTGCACCAGGAGGTCGCGATTGCCGGGGATGTCGGAGGCGAGGATGGGCCGGCCCACCGTCATGGCTTCCATGAGTGCGTTCGAGAGGCCCTCCGAGAGCGATGTGTTGAGGACCCCGTCGCTCGCCCGGTAGGCCGCGGCCATCGCGTCGGGTGGAATGTGCGGCAGGTGCCGGATCCAGGGCTCCTTGGCGAGCCGGTTGGCGAGCTGATGGCCATACCCGGCGTCCAGGATCGGGCCCGCGAAGATGAGAACGGCCTCCTTCTTCAACGGGGAGAGGCCGTCGATCGCCGCGAGGTTGTTCTTAATCGGACGGACGCCGCCGGGTTGGAAGAAGACGAAGGCTCCCTCGCGGACCCCCGCCGTCCCGCGCAGATCGAAGGGCCGATCACCCAGGGTCACGCCCTTGGGAATGACCGTGGCCCGTGGCACGCGCGCGGCGAGCGAGGCATTGTAGGTCACGACCCCCCCGGCGCGAGCGATCGCCTGGTCGATGACCTCGCGCCGCTCGGGGACTTCGTAGTCGTGGTTCAGGTCGGTCCCCGAGACGGTGACCACGGCCGGCATCCTGGGAAGGGAAGGGAGGAGTCGGCCAGTCTTGTACGAGTGATAGAAGTGGAGGACGTCCGGTCGGAATCGGTCGATGGCTTTCGCGGCATCGTCGCGGGAGGTCGTCGGAGAGACGGCTACGATCTCGAAGGCGTGACCGCGCGCCTGGAGGGCCTTCTGCACGCGGCGCAGCGTGGTGCTGTTCCCGCTGAGGGTGGCGGGGTCGAAGGGCGAGAAGGCGAGGATGCGCATGGAGCTAAGGTGATCCTGGGAGATCACGAGATCAAGAAATTAGGAAATCAAGAGATCCGGAAACGAGAGGATGCGTTCACGGGATCATGATATCTCCGTCATTCCCCGATCTCCTCACAATCTCGCGAACGAGGTCAGCTCGATGTTCAGCTTCTTGAGGAGGAGCTTCACGCGCGGATCGGTGAGCGCGCGGAGTTCGGTCTCGCGCTCGGGTCCGGTGAATCCCGCGGGGCCGTCCGCATAGCCGGGATGGACCATCAGCTCCGTGAGTCCTTCCGGCAGCTGCTGGATCGCGCTGATCAGGTTCTCGAGGTTGAGGTAGCCCGAGAGCCCGATCCCCGCGAAGTGCTCGGTCGATCGCATCTTGAGGGCGGCGAAGACCTCGGAAGCCCGGTGGGCGGCCACGCGGTATTCCTCGAGGCGTGTCTCCTTCTCGGGCGAGATTTCGACGGGCGGACGGACCTTGTCGGCGGGGCAGCGGAAGCAGCGGATTCCTCGCTTCACGGCGGCGCGGCCGATCGGGTCGGACAGCGACCCGAAGACGTGGATGTGCTGATGGCCGTTGAGGTGCGACGGTTTGAGGCCGGTCTGCTGAAGCACGTCGATCTGAGCGTCGGTCTCGCGTTCGACCTCCGCCAGGTTGAAGAGGTTTTCCTTCGCACGTCGGCGCGCCTCCTCCTTGCCCCAGAACCTCCCGTCGGGGTCGACGAGTGATTTGTGCCCGAGGACGACGGGTTCGCCCTCGCTCAGGTTGAGGTGGACGCCGACGTCGAGGGTGGGGCAAGCCTTCGCGTATTTTACCGCCTCGCCGAAGGCCGGAGCGTAGGCCATGAGGGACGTCGAGGTCACGATGCCCCGGCGGTGGGACTCGATGATCCCGGCGTTCCTCTTGCTGCTGATGCCGAAGTCGTCGGCATTGACGATCAGCCGCCTCATCGCCGGATGGCCATATAGTACCGGATCCAGAAGAACAGTTTGCCGTTCTCATCCTCGAATTCCGCGAGTCCCTTCTCCCGGCGATCGCAGAGGTAGTCGAACAGGCCGGGATGGTACGCGTCGTACTCCTCCTTTGTGAACTCGCGGCGGCCCTTGGGAAGGGCGCGGAAGCGGAAGTTCTCGCCGATCATCCCCTCGAAGCGCTTCGTGTCGGCGAGGGAGATCACGAAAGTCAGGATCTGCCCGCCGTCCTGGAGGTACTTGAGTGCCTGCCTCAGGATGGTATCGAAGAAGTACAGGCCGTCCGGTCCGGCGAACTTGGGTCCGTGCGCGCCGGAGGGGGCGGGGGTCTGGGGCGGGTTGGTGACGATGAGGTCGAACTTCTGTCCGCGGACGGGATCGAAGAGGTCTCCGGTGAGGACGGAGACCTTGGCGCCATTGCGTAGGGCGTTCCGGCGGGTGCACTCGACGGCCGCGGGACTGACGTCGGTGGCGAAGACTTCGCGGGCCCCCAGCTTGGCGGCGGCGATCGCGAAGAGGCCGGCGCCGCAGCCCAGGTCGAGAACCGACTTGCCCCGGACGGAGAAGAGGTATCGCGCGAGCTCGAGGGAGGAGTCGCCGGGCGGATGGACGCCTTCGGCGACCTCCAGGTCGAGCGCGCAGGGCTGGGTGAGGGACAAAAGGTCAGCCATCGCGAGGGAGGCCAGTGTATCATCCGGCGGTGGCGCTTGTCGAGCCGGCGGCTTCCGATCCAGCGTGGCCGCGGTACGGGACGCGGCCGTTTCCGCCGTACCGCTTCGTGCCCGGGCTCAACCCCCATCCCCGGCGGGACCCCAAGGGGCACGCGTATGGTCATCCCGAGGTGCCTCCGCCGGTCGTGGCGCCCGACCGGTGGCGCGAGAACGACCCCTATCTCCACGGGATCGACCTTTACAATTTCGCCTACTGGTGGGAATGTCACGAGGAGTTGGAGGGGCTGTGGCACCTGACGGGGCACCAAGGGACGGAGGCGCAGTTCCTGCAGGGGATCATCCAGGTGGCGGCGGCGAACCTGAAGCGCCATGTGGTCCAGCTCGAGGGGGCC
>CAZSCC010000363.1:0-9598 GCA_964604905.1 uncultured Planctomycetales bacterium | reverse complement strand
ACGATGTCGGTGACGAACACCCCCGCCGGCGCCGCGGGCGTCGTCGAGGGCGTGAAGTGCCGGTTGTAGAAGCTCGGGTACGGGATCTCCTCGGTCTCGACGAGCGATGCGTTGGGGACCCTCCTCCCGTGCGCCTCGACGAGGTCGAGCCCCTGCCGCGTCTCCTTCCAGATCAGCAGCCCCGTCCCCTCGATCTCCCGGTCGAACCCGATCCGCTGCCGGTTCTCGAAATAGTACGTCTCCTCCCCCACCCGCAGCTTGAACGCCTGCGACCCGTCCCTCTCGATCGCCCCGAGCTTCAGCCCCTGCCGCTCGGCCGGGTCGACCGCCGTCGCCTTCGCCCACCCCAGCCGCTCCTTGCACTCGATGCAGAGGTGGTGCGGCCGCGCCGTCCGCGACTCCCCCGACCCCATGTGGCCCACCGCCATCGTGCACCACTTCCCCACCCCCGTCGCGTGCTTCTGCCCGTACTGGTCGGGCAGCCCCAGCATGTGGCCGAACTCGTGGACGTGCACGTTGATCGCGTTGAACGCCTCGCCCCCCTCGGCGACGAGATAGTAGGGCACCGAGCGTTTGTCGATGTCGATCGACGCCCGCCGCGGCCAGAGGAGCAGCGGGCGGTTGTAGGTCTGTCGCCCCGCATGGAGAAAGACCACCCCGTCGAGTCCGTCGAAGCACCCCGCCCCCTCCCGCTCCCGCAGGCGCGCCAGCGCCTTCGGCAGAAACTCGCGCGACGCCTCCCGGTCGTTCGCCTTCTTGTCCTCGAAGTACCCCCGCGGGCGGTCGAGCCCCACCCAATCGAAGACCTTCCCCCGGAGCGCGAGCTTCCCGTACGACACCTCGTGGTAGAAATCCGCCACGCTCCCGTGGACCTTCTGGCCGGTCGGCCCGCGGTCCGTGTAGGTCCCGCGCGAGAAAAGGAGCGCCTCCCAGTCGCGCGTCGTGAACGCCGCGTTGTGCTTCTCGTCGGCGAACTCGACCCGGACGATCCCGAGCGTGAACGCGGGCTTCGACCCATAGGAGGGACCGCTCCCGCCGCCCCCGAGCGTCACCTCGACCGTCTTCTCCTCCCCCTCCCGGTCGAGGAGCACCTCGACTTTCTCCCCCGGCTTCCGCGCGCGGACGAGCCGCGAGAGCGCATTGAAGTCCCGGGCCTCGGCGCCCCCGAACTTGAGGAGGCGGTCGCCGCTCCGGAGCCCCGCCCGCGCCGCCGGGCCTTCGGCCACGACATCCCCCAGCACCACTCCGCCCTCCTCCGTGGAGGAAGGCGTCCCGATCCCGAGGGTGGCCCGCTGACCCGAAGCCGGCACGGGCGCTTTGAGCTCGATCGACTTCGCCTCGGCGGGACTCCTGTGGAGCGAGGGATCGATCTCGTCCTGGAGCAACAGAAGGAGCGCCAGGGAGTACCGCATGCAGTTGATACGGCGGCGGGATCAGTTCCGCTGGACGTACCGGAGCGCGTAGGCCCGGCGGCCCGTGAGCAGCACCATGCGCCGCCTTCTCGAACTCCGCGACCTTCCCCTCCGACACCAGGAGCGGCACGCCCCCCATCGCCTCCTCCACCCCCGGAAAGGAGCTCCGCTCGTTGACGACCGAGGGACGCCTTCACGCCCTCGCCTACCGCCCGGACGGGAAGCTACTCGCCTCCGCGGCGCGCGGGCGGGACGAGAACGGCAACGATCAGGGTGTGTTCCGCGCCTGGGATTCGTCGACCGGCGAGATCCGCTACACCCTCCGCCCCCGGTAGGCAGTCCCTCTTTCGCCACGGGACGTCTTGGATTGGCCATGGGACTCTCGCTTCGCCGCGGGGCTTGGGTTGGCGGGCGTGATTCGTGATTCGCTATTCGTGATTCTATCTGGCGAGATACTTCCTGACCGCCTCCCTGCGTGCTTTACAAAGTTTCTCCCCTTCCTTCCTCGCGTCATCGGGAGAAACGTACAGGCTGCTGTAGCTGAAGAGCGCGAATCCCGACGGGCACATCTGCATCTGCCGCACCGTCTGGTCGGCCGTCTTGTGCTTGTAGACCCCCACGCCCGGGAAGCAGACCGGACGCGCCGAGCTCGAGGTCTCCACCGCGCGGCCGTTCTTCGTCCGCAGCGGCGAACCCGACGACGACACCACGCCCGGCGGACGAAGGAGCGCGGTTCCTTCCTCGACCTCCGAGCGGAAGTCGACGTCCTTGTCGGTGTACGTCATCGGGAAGACCCAGTCGACGAGGCCCGCCTTCACCCACCCCTCGGCGTCCTGAAGCACCTTCCGGCGCGCCTCGGCCGTCGCGTAGACCGCCGCGGAGACGACCGTCCCGGGACGCGCGACCTTCACCGCGTCCCGGATCGACTTCACGAGTTCGCTCACCGACGCGCGCCGGAACGCGGCCCATTCGGCGGGCTTCTCGTCGGGCGTCCCGCCCGAGAGGAACCCGAAGAGCGAGACCGTCTTCTCGTCGTACGACCAGTCGCCCTCGATGAAACGGATGTAGTCGAGGTGGAGCCCGTCGATCGGGTAGCGCGCCGCCAGGTCCCGCATCACCGAAGTGATGTGGTCCCGCACCGCGGGGAGGCAGGGGTTCAGGACCTGGTAGTGGTCGTTGAACGCCTGGCGCCGCCCGTCGCGGCCGACGACGATCCACTCGGGATGCGTCTGGCTGACGTGGGAGCGGTCGGCCGGAGGCGTTTTTCCCCGCCACGACGGCATCGCGTTCACCCACGCGTGGAGCGAAAGCCCCAGCCGCTGCGCCTCCCGGCAGGCGACCTCGAGCGGGTCGAACCCCGGGTCCTTCCCTCCCAGACGCTCCGCCCACGGCTCGATCTTCGACCGGTAGTAAGCGTCCGCCTGGCCGCGCACCTGAAACAGCACCGTGTTGAACCCGAGCGAGGCGCAGTTCTGGAGGATCGTCCGGATCTCCGCCTCGCCCCGCCACTCGAATCGCGTGACCCAGATCGCGCGGACCTCCTCGTCGGGGGCGGGGGTCCCCGCCTCGGCGTGGGCGCAGGCGACGGCGACGAGCACGGCGACCCGGGTAAGGTGCTTCATGGAGGTGTCCTCTCGGCCGCGTATCTTATCGACTGGATCCCGCCGGCGGCTTGAACGCCCCCTACCGGGCGATCACCGCGAGGTGGACCTCCGCCGCCCCGGCGGCCCGGAGCGCCTCGGTGCACGCGTTCGCCGTCGCCCCCGTCGTCAGCACGTCGTCCACCAGGAGCACCCTCCCCGCCGCCGGCCTCGCCCGGTAGGCGCCGCGCGGATTGACCAGCCGCTCCTCCATCGCCAGTTCCGACTGGGGCCGCGTGCGCCGGACCTTCCGCAGTCGGCGACGCGAATACGGCAATCCCGCGTGGCGCGCCAGGCGTTCCGCCACGAGATCGGCCGTGTTGTAGCCCCGGACGAGGAGCTTCCAGCGCGACATCGGGACGGGCACGACGAGATCGAAGCTCCGCGGGAGGCGCGACGCCAGCCGCCGCCCGAATTCGTCGGCCAGGTGGCGGCTCCCCCGGAATTTGAGCTGGAGGACCGCCTCCCGCAGCTTCCCCTCGTAGCGCCCCAGCACGGTCGCCCCCGCGAACAGGAGTTCCTTCCCGCGGCACTCGGCGCACTCCTCCCCCGTGCGCCCCGCGCCGCAGCGGGGGCAGAGCGGCGGCCGCACCCATTCGACCGCCGCCTCGCACGCGGCGCAGAAGGTCCCTCCCGCCGCGATCCCGCAGGCCGCGCAGAATCTCGGAAAGAGGAGGTCGAGGAGCGAAAATTTCACCTTGCCGCAACCTTACCCGACCGATAGACTCGCGTCCACCGATGGAAGACCCCGTCCGCTTCGCGATCTTTCTCTTCGTGCTGGCCTACTCCTGTGTCCTGCACGAGTGCGCCCACGTCTGGGTGGCCCTGAAGCTGGGGGACCCCACGGGAAAGTCCATGGGGAGGCTGACCCTCAACCCCCTGCCCCACATCGACCTCTTCTGGACCATCCTGCTCCCGGCCATGACGTGGCTCTTCAACGGCGGCGTGATCGGCGGCCCCAAACCCGCCCCGATCAACCCCCTGAACTTCAAGAACCCGCGGTCGGGGCAGATGTGGACCGCCCTGGCGGGCCCGGCCATGAACCTGCTCCTGGCCGTCGCGGGGATCGTGGTCCTCCGCATCCTCTTCTCCGTGAATGAATCCCTGGCGGGAGAGAAGAGCCCCGGCGTCATCACCGGCCGGCCCCTCTGGGACCTCACGTACTACTCGCTCTTCCTGTCCCACCTCATGTTCACCAACGTGATCCTGGCCGCCTTCAACCTCCTTCCCGTCCCGCCCCTCGACGGCTCGCGCTTCCTCCGCTTCATCCTGGGTCGGGCGGGAGAGGACAGGCTCGATTCGATCGAACGGCTGGGCATCCTCCCCCTCCTCCTCGCCAGTTACTACCTCGCTCCCTACATCATCCGGCCCTTCGCCATGCTCCTCAGCACGGCGCTTGCGCATCTCTTCCCCCCCGAGTACGCTGAGGCCCTGGTCATCGCCTACTTTTCATGATAAAAAAACGCATCCTCTCGGGCATGCGGCCCACCGGCAAGCTCCACCTCGGCCACTACTGGGGCGTCCTCCAGAATTGGGTCGCCCTCCAGGACGAGTACGACTGCTTCTTCATGGTCGCCGACTGGCACGCCTTGACCAGCGAGTGGCAGAACCCCCAGGCCATCCCCAGGAACACCCGCGAGATCGCCGCCGACTGGATCGCCGCCGGCATCGACCCCGAGAAGTCCTGCATCTTCGTCCAGTCCGACGTCCCCGAGCACGCCGAGCTCCACCTCATCCTCTCCTGCTACACCCCGCTCGGCTGGCTCGAACGCGTCCCCACCTATAAGGAAGCCCAGCAGCAACTCGCCGGAAAGGGCGTCGACAACTACGCCTTCCTCGGCTACCCCGTCCTCCAGGCCGCCGACATCCTCCTCTACAAGGGGAACGTCGTCCCCGTCGGCGAGGACCAGCTCCCCCACCTGGAGCTCACCCGCGAGATCGCCCGGCGATTCAACGGCCGAATCGGGAAGGACCTCTTCCCCGAGCCCGCCGCCAGGCTCACCCCGACCCCCCGCCTCATGGGACTCGACAACCGCCGCATGTCCAAGAGCTTCGGAAACACGATCGATCTCTCCGAGGACCTCGCCTCCGTCGAGAAGAAGGTCAAGGGGATGTTCACCGACCCCAACCGCAAGAAGCGCAGCGACCCCGGCGACCCCGCCATCTGCAACGTCTTCTCCTTCCACGGCATGCTCAATACGAAGGAGCGTCACGCGAAGATCGAGACCGACTGCAAGACCGCCCAGATCGGCTGCGTCGAGTGCAAGGCCGAGCTCGCCGGGAAGATGGTCGACTGGCTCCGCCCCATCCAGGAGCGCCGCCAGGCCCTCCTCGCCGACCCGGGGAAGCTCGACCAGATCCTCGCCCGCGGCACCGAACGCGCCCGCGAGGAGGCCCGCCGGACGATGAAAGAAGTGAGGGAAGCCGTCTTCGGAAGCCGATAAGATAAGATAGAAGCTCGAAGCTGAAAGCTGGAAGCTTCAAGCATTACGGAGAGGGGAACGATGCCGGACACCGCCCAGCCTTCCGCTGAATACAAGGTCAACCTCGACAACTACTACGGACCGCTCGACCTCCTCCTCCACCTCGTCAAGGAGACCGAGGTCGACATCACCGCCATCACCCTCGCCCGCGCGTGCGAACAGTACATCACCTTCCTGACCGCGATGGAGAAGCTCGACCTCTCCCTCTCGGGGAACTTCCTCGCCCTCGCCTCGCAGCTCCTCCTCATCAAGTCGCGCACGATCGCGCCCCCCGAGGTCGCCCCGGAAGGCGACGGGACCGGCGAGGACGAGGAGGACGACGTCGACGCCTCCCTCGAGCTCATCAAGAAGCTCCTCGACTACAAGCGTTTCAAGGACCGCTCCCGCGCGCTTGACCGCCTGGGCACCGAGCGGGCGCTGCGGTTCAGCCGCCCTCATATCAAGATCGAGGGCGAGACCGAGGTCGAGCCGCTCCGCAACCTCGAACTCTGGGACCTCGTCCTCCTCTACTCGAAGGCCATGAAGGGCGTCCGCCTCGAGGCGACGCTCTCCATCCTCTACCGCGATGTGCCCCTCGAGGTCTTCATCCAAAGGATCCAGAACGTCCTCAAGGAGAAGCGCCGCACCACCCTCTCCGAGCTGCTCGGCGAGACCCCCGACCGCGCCGCCATCCTCGGCACCTTCCTCGGCCTCCTCCAACTCGCCAAGTTGCAGGAGGTCCGGATCGAGCAGGACGTGGACATGGGCGAGATCCTGGTGGAGGCGGTCCCCGAGTCCGAGCGCCCCGTCGAGACCCCGCCGCTCCTCGACATGTCGGGGATGCAGGCCCTCCAGAACGCCCCGGCCGCCGCTCCCATCGCGCCGCCCAAGGGCGCCGGAGCGTAGGCCTACTCGGTCATCGACGACCCGAACGCCCCGCCGATCCCGCTCAGCGAGCGCGCCGACGCGAAGGCCGCGGAGAAGTAGCCTGAAGACGGAAGCTCGAAGCTTGACGCCGGAGGGCGGGCGAATGGACTCAGGACACGGAATGGCCGTCGCGATTCGATATTCGTGATTCGCCCGGGTCCCTAGTTCGCCAGCTCCTTGAGCAGCGCCGCCACCTCGTCGGCGGCGTACCCCGTCGGCAGCGCCGCGCGGTAGGCCTTCAGGTCCTCGATCGCCCCCGCCCGGTTCTCCTGCGCCCGGCGCGCGTGCGCGCGCCAGACGAGGGCGGGCTTGAGCCCGAGGTCCACCGCCGACTCGAAGTCCTTCTCCGCCGAGTCGTGGTGGCGCTTGAGCGTGTAGAAGACGCCCCGCTGGAGGAGCGACCGCGCGTCCTTCGCGTCCTTGAGCGCGATGATCTGCTTGTTGAGGTCTCCCGCCTTCTTTCCGTAGATCCCCTCGAGATCCGCCAGCGCCTTCCGCGCCTCGCCCCGGAGGGCCAGGATCTGCGCCCGGAGCTCCAGCGACTCGCGGCTGTCGGGACGCACCTGGAGCGCCCGGGTGGCGTACTCGAGGGCCTTGTCCAGCTCGTCCCGCTCGGCGTACCCGGTCGCCAGATAGTAGGGCGCCCAGTCCTTCTTTGAGCCACGCAGGATCGCCTCGTTCCCCACCGCGATCACCCGTTCCCAGTCCCCCGCGCCCAGCGCCTGCACCACGACGATGTTGAGCGCCTCGTCCTCCTCGGGCGTGAGCGGCTTCGCCGGCTCGGGCTTCTTCGGAGGATCGCGCTTCGGCGGCGGCTTCGAAGGCTCGGGCGGAGCCGCGGGCTTCTGCAGCGCCGTCCGGGGCTCCTCCGCCGCCGGCGGCGCCTTCGCCTCCGGGGCCGGCCCCTTCCGGGAAATCATCACCGCCGCCACCGCCCCGAGGACGACGAGAGCCGCCGCGGCCGCAACGAGCGCCCGAGGCTTCCCCTTCCCCGACGCCGCGGCCGCCCTGGCCGCGCTCCGCGCCGTCACCGGCTCGCCCTTCAGATAGCGGCCCAGGTCGTCCGCAAGATCGCCCATCGAGGCGTATCCGCCCCCCAGCGCGCACGAGACGATCCGGTCGAGGTCGGCGTCCACGTCGCGCGACCGCGCGGCGGGGGAGGTCTCGCCCGCGGGCGGCGAGCCCGTCAGCAGTTCATAGAGGATCGCGCCCAGCGCGCGGACGTCGTCGCCCCATGCCGCGCGGCCGGAGGGCGGGACGGCCTTCGCGTGCTCGAAGCCGATCGGCGCCACCGAGTCGTCCTTCCGGACCAGGATCCGTGCGGGAGAGAGCGCCCCGTGCGGGCGATCCCGGAGCGCCTGCGCCGCCTTCTGGACGACCTGCGCGGAACGCTTCGGCGAAGAGGGCTTCTTCGCCTCGAGCGACTCTCCCTCGACGAAGGGCATCACCGCGTAGGCCATGCCGCCGACCCGCGGGAGATCCCCCGTCACCGCCGCGTCCTTCCGGAAGACCTTGATCGCGACGTCCGAGCCGCCCGGACCGTGCGCGCGGTAGACCACGCCCCGCTCGCGCCGGGCGAGCTCCCACTGAAGGGCATAGCCGTCGAATTCCTGCGGCACCGCCAGCGCGGCGTACCCGTGGCGCTGCGTGGGCCGGGTGAGCGAGGCCATGAACTTCTCCCACTCGGAGGAGGTCAGGTGCTCGCCGTCGAGCAGCATCGCGTGGAGCGCCTCGAGGTGGGCACGGTCCTGCAAGGGGTCGGGCGGCGTCGCGTCCGCCCGGAGCGTCTGCGCCTCGCCGGTCCCCAGGTGCAGCGCGTCGAGGAAAGAGATGGGCTTCGACACCTGCCGATCGAGCGCTTTCCGGATCGCCTTGACGTCGGCGAGTCCGCGCTTGAGGGCACGCGTCATCAGGAGCAGGTCTTCGCGCGGGACGCCCATCGCTATGAAGTATTATACGCGGCCTCCCGCCGGAGGGGGAGGCGGAATGGAGCCCGGAAACGAAAAAGGCGCGGAGGCGTCTCCGCCCCCGCGCCTTCGCGTTCGTCCGTTCAGTCTATTTGGGACACTTGTCGCACTTCGCGCACGCCTTCTTGCACTTCGGGCACATCTCCATGCACTTGACGTCCATCTTGCACCCGTCGCACTTCGCCGTGCATTTGTCGCACGTGGCGCACATCCCGTCCTTCGCGCACGCCTTGTCCGCCATCATGTGACAGCCCTTGCACTCCATCTTCGCGGGCGCCCCCGTGCTGCAGGCGAACGCGAAGACCACCAGGACCGCCAGACCGATCAAAGCCACCTTCTGCATGAAACCTCCTTGTCACCTGCCCGTTCCGACACGGCGGGAGGCCCTGCCGTTCCCGCCGTATCTCCATCGAACGGATCGGGCGGAAACCTTTGGGGAGATTCGGAGATGCGGGGAGATCCGGAGACAGGAACGGAGCTCAGGGGGCCGGGGGCGGAGCGGGGGACTTTTCCGTCGCCGAGGTCGCGGCGGGCGCCGTCGCCTCCGCCGGCTTCTTCGGCACGAGCGCCTCGTGGATCTTGAAGAGGATGATCATCGACTCGCAGACGATCCGCAACCAGAGCGTGCCCAGCACGAGCATGATCGCCGACACGACGAGGCCCCAGAGGAATTTCCCGAAGTTGAAGCTCAGACTATCCTTGAGATGGCCGCCCTCGAAGACCGTGCTGACGCCGAAGGCGCTGACGAACGGCTGGACGACCGAGGCGAGCACCAGGAGGCAGAGCCCGACCGCAAAGATCACCTTGACCAGGGTAGGGAGAAACAGCAGGTCGAAGTTGAAGAACGACCTGATCTTGCCCTTGTCCACCTGCTTCAGATCCATGTCCATGAATGTTCCTCCCTATGGGGGTATCCGAATTCCCTTTCGCTTCGCGAACGACGCCGCGGCATCATACCCGGCATCCGCGTGTCTGAACACCCCCATCGCGGGGTCGTTCGTCAATACGAGCTCCAGCTTCTCCCGGGCGAGCTTCGTCCCGTCCGCGCAGACCACCATGCCCGCGTGGATCGAGTTCCCGATCCCCACCCCGCCGCCGTGGTGCACGCTCACCCAGTGCGCACCGGCCGCGGTGTTCACCAAGGCGTTGAGGATGGGCCAGTCCGCGATGGCGTCGGAGCCGTCCATCAT
>CAZSCC010000362.1:0-9958 GCA_964604905.1 uncultured Planctomycetales bacterium | reverse complement strand
CCGCGGTGGGGGTCCTCTCCACGCACAAGCGCCCCGAAGTCGCCCCGATCCTCCTCGCCCCGCTGAAGGCCGCGATGCCGGCGCTCCGGCGCGAGATCCTGGAGGCGATGGCGCGCCAGCCGGAGCGCCTCGACTTCCTGCTCGGCGAGATCGAGGGGAAGCGGCTGGCGCCCGGCGAGCTCGGCATCCCCCTCATCCGCCAGCTGGTCGCCCACGCCGTCCCCGCGATCCGCGACCGCGCCCGCACGCTCCTCAAGGACAGCCTCCCCGAGGACCGGCAGGTCGTGATCGACCGCTTCAAGGCGGCGACGGAGAAGGACGGCGACGCGAAGAAGGGCCGCGAGGTCTTCAAGAAGAACTGCGCGCCCTGCCACCGGATCGGCGATCTCGGCACGGCGGTCGGCCCCGACATCTCCGACACGCTCTCGAAGAAGAAGGAGCAGTTCCTGGTCGACATCCTCGACCCGAGCCGCGTGATCGACAACAACTACATGAACTTCCTGGTACGGACGAAGAGCGGAGCGATCTTCAGCGGCTTCATCGCCGAGCAGACCGCCTCGAGCCTCACCCTCCGCCGCGGCGAAGGCCAGCAGGACGTGGTCCTGCGCGCGGACATCGAGGAGATGAAGTCGAGCGGCACGTCGCTCATGCCGGAGGGGGTGGAGAAGACGATTCCGCTCGAGGAGATGACGGACCTGCTCACGTTCCTCAAGGGCTGGCGCTTCATCGACGCCCCCGAGCGGGAGAGAAGACCGTAGGATTGCCGCAGAGGCGCAGAGACGCGGGGAAGACCTTCTTTGGCCGAACCTACTTCTTATTTGGCTTGAGGTACTGGTCGAAGAAGGCGTAGGTCTCGTCGGCGGTCCGCTGGAGCTCGGCGCCGCCCCACCCGTGGTCCGCCCCCACGATCATGTCCAGGCGCCCCGGGACGCCCGCCTTGGCCAGGGCGTCGACCATGAGCGTGGCCTGCGTGTAGGGAACCAGGCGGTCCTTCGTGCCCTGGATGAGGAGCATCGGCGCGTCGCTCTTGTCGACGTAGGTGATCGGGGAGGCCTTCCGGCATGCCTCGACCTTCTCGTCTTTGGGGCCGTCCACGAACTGCTCGATCAACTTTCGACTCGCGTCGGGCCAGTCCTTCGTCGTGAGGTCGGTGGGGCCGAACCAGGAGACGACCACGTTCACCTTGCTCGACTGCTCGGGGTTGCCCCCCTCGCCCTCCAGGCCGTCGGCCTTGTCCATGACGCCGAGGATCATCGCGAGATGCGCTCCCGCCGAGAACCCGACCGCGCCGATCCGCTCCTTGTCGATCCCGTACTTCTCGGCGTTCGCGCGGAGGAACCGGATGGCGCACTTCGCGTCCTCGATCTGCGCCGGGAAGCGGTGCTTCGGAGTGAACCGGTATCCGACCGTGACTCCCACGTAGCCCTTCTTGACCACGTCCCAGGTCTGCGACGTGTGACCCTCCTTGTTTCCCGCCGCCCATCCGCCGCCGTGGATGAAGACGATGCACGGGAGCGCCCCCGCCCCATCCTTCGGGCGGGCGATGTTCAGCTTCAGGTCCTCCCCCGCGCCCTTCCCGTAGACGACGTCCTTCTCGAACGTCACGTCCTCCGGCGGCTTGGCGCCCTGAGCGCGCGAGGCGCTGCACAGCAGGAGCGCGATGAAAAGCGTTCTCATGGATTTCTCCTGTCAAAGCCTATACAGAGGCATCCCCCTGATGGATTCAGCACGGGCGCTCTCCCGCCAGAGTGAACCGGTGGCCGAAGTGGACCGTCACTCGCAGCCAGTCGAGCCCCGCGCGGCGCGCCAGCGCCTCGGCCTCCGGCACGGTGAAGCCGCGCCGCACCGAGAGCGGCCCGTCGACCTTCACGTACCGGTTCGCCCAGAGCGTAAAGAGCTTGATCCAGACGAGGGCCCGGCGACGGCGCAGCAGGTCGTTCACGATGATCCCGCGCCGCGCGATCCTATCGAACTCGCGGAGCGTGAGGACGATCTCGTCGTCGCTCAGGTGGTGGAAAAAGTGGGTCGAGATCACGTAGTCGACGCTCCGGTCTCCGAAAGGGAGACGCCTCACGTCCCCCCGCACCCGGGGGAGCCCCGACGCGAACGAGAGCATCAGCTCCGAGAGGTCGAACGCGACGGGCTTCACGTGGGGGAACCGGCGGGCGAGGGCGAGCGGGATGTCCGCCGCGCCGGAGCCCACGTCGAGCACCGAGACGGGGCCCCGGACCTCCCGGAGGTGGTGCGCGACGGCGCCCGTGCCGCCCAGCCAGCGGTTGACGAACGCCAGGTACCCCACCACTTGCGCCATCGCCTCGCGGGGCGGCGTCTCGAGGTCGAGGAGTTCGCGCTCGGTCGATCGCGTCTTCATACGACCAGGCGGGCGAGGTCTTTGAGCGTCAGCTCCCCCTCGCGCCGCTCGCCGGTCGCGATCTCGAGGAGCTTCGTGAAGAGATCGGGGTGATCGACGAGCGAGCCGACCACGCGATCGGCGATCGACGGATAGCGCGAGGCGCGGAGGATCCAGCGGCCCAGCCAGTCGGATCCCTGGGCGAGCCGCCGCCGCGCCTTCTCGTAGTCGCGCGGGCGCCCCGCCGCGATCGCCTCGGCCGCCGCGCGGGCGGAGAGGAGCGCGAGCGACATCCCCTCCCCCGTGACGGGATCGGGAGCCCCCGCGGCGTCGCCGACGAGGAGCGTGTCGTCCGTCGCGATCATTCCGACGCGCAGCCCGAGCGGGCCCGCGCCCAGGACCGGCGTCGTGAACCGGAGGCCCCTGCAGCGGCCGCGGAGCACGTCGAGCGAGAGCAGCGTGTGGAGTACGCGGTCCTCGTTCGACGATCCCGGCGGAACGTTCTCATCACGACACAGGCAGGCGACCAGGGTCTCGTCGCCTTCCGAGGGGGCCAGATAGACTTCGCCGCGCTCGTGGAGGAGGACCTCGACGCGGTCGCGGTCCGCCTCGAGACCGACCATATGGGTGCTGAATCCCACCCGACGGACCGCCGGGGGCGAGGCGGGGAACTCGGGCCGCCGGTGGAACTGCGAGTGCAGCCCGTCGGCGCCGATCACCCAGCGCGCCTTCCAGCGGTCCGGGTCGTACGCGGTCTCCTGGAAGACCTCGACGTTCGGCGTCCCCGCCGCCGCGTCGAAGAGGAGGGCGTCGAACGTCTCCCGGCGGACGACCAGCCCGTGTCCCGATGGGAAATCCGCCTCGGCGGTCACGCCTCCCGGCGAGACGTAGCGGATCCCCTTCACGCGGACGCCGGGGACCTCGACGCCCAGGGCGCGGAGCGCGGCCACGCCGTGCGGGAGGAGCCCTTCCCCGCAGGCCTTGGGTCGGGGGTGGCGGGACTTCTCGACGAGCGCCACGCGGAGGCCCCGGAGCCCCAGTTCGCGTGCCGTCGCCGAGCCGGCCGGCCCTCCGCCCACCACGACCGCGTCCCAGGTCACCATTCGAGCACCAGCATCTCGGCCGCGAAGCCCGGCCCGAGCGCGACCATGACGGCCTTGTCCCCCGGGCGGGCGCGCCCGCTCTCGAGGAGGTCGGAGAGCTCGAAGAGCACCGACGCGCTCGAAAGGTTGCCCACCCGCGCGAGCGAGCCCTGCGTCCACTGGAGCGCCCGGTCGTCGAACCCGAACGCCTCGCGGTAGGCCTCCAGGATCTTCCGCCCCCCGGGATGGAGCAGCCAGTGGGCAACGTCCGGGAGCGCCAGCCCGCTCGCGTCGAGGAACTCCTCCACGACGGGACGGAGGCGGCGGCGGACCAGGTCGGTGACCTCCCGGGAAAGCACGAGCCTCATGCCGTCCTGAGTGAAATCCCACCCCATGAGGTGTTTCGATTCCTCGAAGAGCACCGTCCTCGAGGCCGTCACGCGGGGCCCGGCCGCGCCGCCGTCCACGAGCACCGCGGCGGCGCCGTCGCCGAAGAGCGCGGCGCCGACGACGTCGGTCGCGCCCGCCGCGCGGGTGGAGAAGACCTGGCCGCACAGTTCGACCGAGACGACGAGCGCCCGTCCGCCCGGCCGGTCGCGGAGGAGGTCCGCGGCCCGGAGGAGCCCTCCCGCCCCGCCCGCGCATCCGAGGCCGAAGAGGGGCCATCGCCGCGCCTGCTTCCCGAGCCCGAGCCGGGGGGCCAGGAGCGCGTCCAGGCTGGGCGTCGCCAGTCCCGTGGTGGTGACGACGAAGAGGTGGTCCACCTGGCGGCCCTCGACTCCCGCGCGGTCGAGGCAGGCCCGGGCGGCCTTCTCGGCGAGCGCCGTCCCCTGCTCGATGAAGTCGGCGTTCCTCCGATCGAAGCTCCGTTCCGTCAGGTAGTACTCGGCCGGGAAGGCGAAGTGGCGCCGCTCGACGCCCGAGCGGTCGAAGACGCGGAGGAGCCGTTTCAGGTCCGCCTTCTCCGCATAGACCTTTTCGCACGCCGCGCGCGCCTGGGCCTGGGTGATCACGTGGGGAGGCAGGGCGGTCGCCGCGGCCGCGATGGAAGGCATGCTCGGCCCATTGTACCCTCCCGGCCAGAACAAACGAGGGCAGATGGCGTTCCATTTGTGGGGAAGGTATAATGCGGTTGTTCGCGTCTAATGATATAGAGAGAGACTTCCACATTCGGATAGGAGTAGGGCTATGAAGGCGATCCTCCAGGGCGCGTTCCTCCTCCTCGCGCTGTGCCTCCCCGCGTCCTCCCAGGACACCAAGAAGCCCGACGACATCCTGCAGAAGAAGGACGGCGGGCTCCTCGTGGGGCGGGTCCTCCGGATGGATTCCGACACGATCGATTTCGTCGCCAGCGGGGAGAAGGAGCCGCGGAAGCTCGGCCTGAAGGACCTGATGCCCTACTCCGTCTACCGGCTGAAGCTGGACCGGCTCGACCGGAAGAGCGGCCAGGCGCGCTTCGACCTGGGCGAGTTCTGCATGGCCAACGGCCTCTACTCCACCGCGACGCGGGAGTTCGAGGAGGCGGCCGCGCTGGACGCCAACCTCGCCGACAAGGCCAAGAAGCGCCGCGACGAGGCGCACAACGAGGACGGCCGCGCCAAGTTCGAGGAGGTGAAGAAGCTCCACCTCCGGAAGGAGTACGAGGAGGCGAAGACGATCGTCCGGATCCTGCTCGAGAAGTACGCCGACACTCCGTACGCCGACGAGGCGAAGAAGGAAGACGCCAAGATGGCGGAGGAGATCACCAAGGACAACGAGGCGAAAAAGGCCCAGCTCGCCGAGAAGGAGAAGGCCGTCGCCGACGCCGGTCTCAAGAAAGTCGAGGACGCGACGAAGGTCTCGATCGCCCGCACCGTCGAGCTGATCGAGGAGGCGCAGAAGGCGTGGGGCGACGGGCTGGACCACGACGGCAAGAACCTCACGAAGGCCGACCGCTCCTGGAAGGCATCGGAGATCGCGCTCCTCTCGGCCAAGCGCAACGTCGACGTCCTCCTCAAGTCGAACGACGTGGCGGTGCTCCAGAAGGCGAAGGAGCTCGAGAAGCAGGCGGACGTGCTGCTCGTGAAGACCTACTACCGTCTCGGCCGGATGTGGTCCGTCGAACTTTCGTACCACACCGCGCTCGAGTGGCTGAACAAGGGGATGAAGATCCCGCACGACGAGCAGATGGACCACCTGATCAACGAGCTGACGCTGACGATCTCGCAGCTCCAGATGCGGCAGCGGGCGGCGGGCAAGGGGTACTAGGCCGAGCTGGAAGCCGGAAGCTTGAAGCCCGGAGCAGCTCGGGAACCGGCGTGCTTCGGGAATCCCCTCGTTCTATTGACTCGCCCTTCCCCGCGGCCGACAATATCGCCGTGAGCGACGCCTTCATCGCCGCTGCGGTCCGCACGCCGATCGGCAGGTTCCTCGGCGCCTTGGGCTCTGTTCCCGCCCCGAAGCTCGGCGCCCTCGTCGTGCGAGAGGCGGTCCGACGCGCCCACGTGCCCCCCGACGCCGTCGAGGAAGTCCTCATGGGCTCGGTCCTCCAGGCGGGCCTCGGCCAGAACCCCGCCCGGCAGGCGGCGCTTTGGGGTGGCCTGTCCCAGAAGGTGGGCGCGGTCACGATCAACAAGGTCTGCGGCTCGGGACTCAAGGCCCTCATCTTCGGCGCCCAGGCGATCAAGGCGGGCGACGCCGACATCGTCGTGGCCGGAGGCATGGAGAGCATGTCCAATGCCCCCTACCTGCTCCCCGAGGCCCGGCGCGGCACGCGGCTCGGGAATGCGAAGCTCGTCGACTCGCTCGTCCACGACGGCCTCTGGGACGTCTTCAACGACTTCCACATGGGGACGTCGTGCGAGCTCGTCGCCGAGCGGTTCCGCGTGACCCGGCGCGACATGGACGAATTCTCGGAAGGGAGCCACAGGAAGGCGATCGCGGCGGCGCGCTCCGGCGCGTTCAAGGCGGAGAGCGTCGCGGTCGAGACGAAAGGCGAGAAGGGCGAGGCGAAGGTCGTCGACGCCGACGAGGGCCCCCGCGAGGACTCGACGGTCGAGAAGCTGGGGAAGCTCAAGCCCGCCTTCAAGCCCGACGGCGTCGTCACCGCGGGCAATGCGTCCCAGATCTCCGACGGCGCGGCGGCGGTCGTGCTCATGTCCGAAAAGGCGCTCCAGGCCCACGGGGTCGCGCCGCTCGCCCGGATCACGGGCTACGCCACGGCGGGCGTCGACCCGAAATGGGTCCTCGTCTCGACCATCGACGCGGTCCGCCGCTTCGACGAGAGGAACCCCTGGAAGGCCGCGGCGGCCGACCTGATCGAGATCAACGAGGCGTTCGCGGGATCGACGGTCGCGGCGATCCGCGATCTCGGCCTCGACGCCGCAAAGGTGAACGTGAATGGCGGCGCGGTCGCGCTGGGCCATCCCATCGGCTGCAGCGGCGCGCGGATCGTCGTCACGCTGCTGCACGCCCTGGCGGACCGGAAGCTCAAGCGGGGGATGGCCACCCTCTGCATGGGCGGCGGGAACGGACTGGCCCTCGGGATCGAACGCGCATGAACTTCACGCTGAGCGACGAAGAGGCCCTGGTCCAGCAGACGGCCCGCGAGTTCGCCGACAAGGAGCTCGCGCCGCTCGCCGCCCAGATCGACCGCGCCGGGGAGATCCCCCGCGCCGTGCTCGACAAGATGGCCGCGCTCGGGTTCCTGGGGGTGCTGACGCCGGAGGCCTACGGGGGCTCGGGTCTCGGCAACTTCCTGCTCGCCGTGATCCAGCTCGAGATCAACCGCGCGTGCGCCTCGACGGGCGTCACCATGTCGGTCCACAACTCGCTCTGCCAGAGCCCGATCCTCAAGTTCGGGACCGAAGAGCAGAAGAAGAAGTACCTCCCCAGGCTGGCGCGCGGCGAGTGGATCGGCGCGTACTCGCTCTCGGAGCCCGTCAGCGGCACCGACGCCGCGGCGCTCATCACGACGGCCGTCAAGGACGGGGATCACTACGTCCTCAACGGGAACAAGAATTTCGTCACCAACGGCGGCTTCGCCGACCTCTTCGTCCTGTTTGCGCGAACCACCCCCAACCCCGCGGCCAAGCACTCGATCAGCGCTTTCCTGGTCGAGCGGACAATGAAGGGCCTGACGGTCGGGAAGTCCGAGCACAAGATGGGCATCCGCGGATCGTCGACGACCACCCTCTTCCTGGACGGCTGCCGCGTGCCGCGCGCCAACCTGCTGGGGCAGGAGGGCGAGGGGTTCAAGATCGCGCTCAGCACCCTCGACGGCGGTCGGATCGGCATCGCCGCCCAGGCGTGCGGCATCGCGATGGCCTGCCTGGACGCGTCGGTGAAGTACGCCCGGGAGCGCAAGCAGTTCGACCAGCCGATCGCGAACTTCCAGGCGATCCAGTGGAAGATCGCCGAGATGGCCACGGACGTCGACGCGGCGAGGCTCCTCATCCTCCGCGCGGCGCGCCTGCGCGACGAGGGGAAGCCCCACACGCAGGAGGCCTCGATGGCCAAGCTCTTCGCCTCGACCATCGCCAACAAGCACGCCACCCAGGCGGTCCAGATCCACGGCGGCTCGGGGTACATCCGCGACTTCCCCGTCGAGCGCCATTTCCGCGACGCCAAGATCACCGAGATCTACGAGGGGACGAGCGAAGTCCAGCACATGGTCATCGCAAGGGGCTTCCTGAAATAGCGGGATTGGCATGGGGCTTGCTCTCCACAAGACCGGCCGGCGAGCCGTGAAAGAGGAAGCGCATGAGGGGTCCCCCTTTGCCCAGTGAGCAGACTTCTGCGCAGCCCCCCGTCTGGTGGAAGCGCGCGCTCCGGACCCTGGGGCTCGCGGCCGGACTCCTGCTCGTCCTGGGAACGGGGTTCGTCTTGATCTTCGAAGACTCGCTCATCTACTTCCCGACGAAGGGCGGCGTGGGCCCCAGCCCCGGCGAGGAGGTCTCCCTCACCGCCTCCGACGGCGTGAAGATCCACGGATGGTACGTCGCGGATCCCCGCGCGAAGGTCACGCTCCTCTGGTTCCACGGCAACGGCGGGAACCTCGAGGACCGACGCGACATGATGCGCGAGCTTACCGAACTCCCCTCCAACGTCCTCCTGATCGACTACCGCGGGTACGGGAAGAGCGAGGGGAAGCCCTCCGAGGAGGGCCTCTACCGCGACGCCCGCGCGGCGTACGACTGGCTCCTCGCCCGCACCCCCGCCGACCGCATTGTCGTCTTCGGGAAATCGCTGGGCGCGGGTCCCGCCTGCGAACTCGCCTCGACCGTCCCCTGCGGCGGCCTCATCGTCCAGTCGGCGTTCACGAGGGCCCCGGACATGGCCTCTCGCGCCCTCCCCGTCTTCCCCCTGGCGCGCTACCTCATGCACACGAAGTACGACAACCTCGCGAAGGTCGCAAAGATCGCGTGCCCCAAGCTCTTCATCCACAGCCGTTCGGACGAGATCGTCCCCTTCGAGATGGCCGAGCGCCTCCACGCGGCCGCCCGGGAGCCCAAGGAGTCCGCCTGGTTCGACGGCGGGGCGGGCCACAACGAACTCTGGATCGTCCAACGGAAGGCCTACTACGCCCGGCTGGCCCGGTTCCTGGACGGCATCGAGAAATAACGACGCGCTGTACGAAACCGCCCCCTTCCCCGTTTCCTGGGCATGGCCGCGCTATTGCTCCTCCTCCTGATCGCCGCCCCGCAGGAAGCCCCGAGGAAGGGTTCCTACCGGCTTCCCTACGAGGAGAATAAGACCTACCCCCTGACCCAGGGGAACCACGGCAAAGTCTCCCACACCGGCTATTGCGAGTTCGCCTTCGACTTCGGCATGGCCGAAGGGACCAAGATCTGCGCCGCCCGCGGCGGGAAGGTCGTCGACTCCCGGGACGAACTCGTCAAGGGCGGGACCGGCGGCGGCAACCAGATCAAGATCGACCACGGCGACGGGACGTTCGGCCTCTACTTCCACCTGAAGCATAAGGGCTGCCTCGTCCAGACCGGCGACGTCGTCTTCCAGGGCGACCTGATCGGCCTCTCCGGCGCCACCGGGAACGTCACCGGCCCCCACCTCCACTTCCAGGTCGACCAGGCCGGGAAATCGATCGCGATCGCGTTCGAGGACGTGGAGAGCGACGGCGGTCTCCCCAAGGACGGCAAGGGCTACACGTCGAAGAACACTCCCGGGATCCCCGCCGAGACGAAGGACAGGCTGACGGCGCTCCTCAAGGCCACGAAGCTGGCCGAGCAGGAAGGCGCGTGGGGACTTGTTCACCTCCTCTCAAAGAAGATCGCGGAGGAAAAGCTGGCCGTGAAGTACCCGCCCCAGGAAGAAGCGCGCCGGAAGGCCGAGGAGACGCCCCGGAAAGCCGGCGAGGCCGCCGCCTCGAAGGATGTGGCCGCGCTCTTCCGCGCCCGCGCGGCGTTCGAGGGAGCGCCCGCCAAGCCGATCGCGGAGGCGATCGAGGCGCTCAAGTCCGATCCGGCCTACCCCGACGCGAAGTCCAAGGTCTTCTATTGGGAGACCTTCTACAAAGGCCTCAAGGAGG
>CAZSCC010000361.1:0-8455 GCA_964604905.1 uncultured Planctomycetales bacterium | reverse complement strand
GGGCGCCGACGGTCGCCATCGAGCTTCCGGGGGAGCTCGAGAAGGAGATGCGGCGCTTCCTCCCGTCGATCAAGGAGGGCGTCCTCAGCGCCGCGGGGTCGGGGGCCATCGCGGGCTTCCCGATGATCTACGTCCAGATCGCGATCACCGGGGGATCGGTCTCGACCGAATCGGCCGAACAGGCCTACAGCGCGGCGGCGGTGAACGCCTTCGCGAAGGCTCTTAAGGGGGCCGAGTCGGCGATCCTCGAGCCCCACATGAAGTTCGAGGTCACGGTTCCCGACGACTACGCCGGCGGCGTCATCAACGATCTTCAGCGGCGTGGAGCGGAAATCTCCGACATGACCGCCTCGTCGGGCGCGCGCGTGATCCTGGGTCACGTCGCGCTCTCAAAGATGTTCGGCTATACGACCATGCTGAGGTCACTCACGCAGGGCCGGGGCCTGCACGCCCTGGAGCCCTACGAGTACAAGCCGATCCCGGCCGAGGAACGGGCGAAGTTCAGTTCCTGACGGGCGGCGTGTGCCAATAAAAAAACGGGCGCCGTCTCGCCCCGATGGCGCCCGTTCTTGAGTGCTGCTCGCCCCATAAACTATACGACCCCGGCCCGCCCGTTGTCAACTCCGGCGAGAAACATTTCCGGCCGGCCCTTTCGCTTGACTTCCAAAAGTCTATCTGTATACTGACGGCTCGTTTATGGCCCAAAGGATTCGCATCCGCATCGAAGGCTACGACCATGAGCTCATCGACCAGGCGGCGATGGACATCGTGAATTCGGCCAAGCGCACCGGCGCCAAGGTCCGCGGGCCGATCCCGCTCCCCACGAGGATCGAGCGGATCACGGTCCTCCGCTCGCCGCACGTGGACAAGAAGTCGCGCGAGCAGTTTGAGATTCGGACGCACAAGCGAGTGGTGGACATCACCGAGCCCACGTCCAAGACGATCGACGAGCTCCGGAACCTGAACATGCCTGCCGGCGTCGACATCCGCGTGAAAGCCCTCCTGGACGAGAAGTAGGACCTGAGCCATGGCCGAGATCCCACTGTTCTCCAAGGAAGGCAAGAGCGCCGGCACGGTCACCGTCGACGAGAAGCTCTTCGGCGACAAGGTGAAGAAAAAGCTCCTCCATCAGGTGATTCTGATCCACGAGGCCAACCAGCGCGAGGGGAACGCTCACACCAAGACGCGTGGCGAGGTCGAAGGCTCCACCAAGAAGCCCTGGCCGCAGAAGCACACGGGTATGGCCCGCGCCGGCACGAAGAGGTCGCCCATCTGGGTTGGGGGCGGCGTCGTCTTCGGGCCGCGCACCCGCGAGTACCGCATGACGATCACCGACTCCATGCGCCGCGCCGCGCTGGACTCGGCCCTCCTGGGAAAGATCAAGGATAAGGAATGCTCGGTCATCGAGTCCGTCGAGCTACCGAAGCCAAAGACCAAGGAGATGGTCAAGCTGATGAAGGCCATCGGCTTCAAGCGGACGGTGCTCCTGGCCCTTCCCAAGTACAACGAGACCGTCCTGCTTTCGGCCCGCAACCTGCAGGATCTCAGCGTTCGCCCCGTCCAGGAGCTGAACGCCTACGACATTGTCAAGCACAAGGACCTCCTCCTCACCCGGGAAGCTCTTGAGTCCCTGGTCTCGGCGCGGAAGGGCGGGGCGAAGAAGTCATGAGGAATCCCTGGGAGATCATCCGGAAGCCGCTCGTCACCGAGAAGTCGATGGCGCGGCAGCAGAAGAGCGTCTACACCTTCATCGTGGCGCCCGAGGCCACCAAGCCCGAGGTGAAGAACGCCGTGGAAAAGGCATTCAACGTGAAGGTCCGGGAAGTCCGGACCGTGAACGTGAAGGGCAAGCTCAAGCGTATGAAGAATATGCTCCTTGAGGGCAAACGCAAGGATTGGAAAAAGGCCTACGTGACCCTCAAGGAAGGCTTCCGACTGGACATCATCTAACATGCCCAACCGCGAATACGATCCGATCACTCCAGGGCGCCGGGGCGCCACGGTTTCCGACTATTCCGACCTGACCCGGCACAAGAAGCCGGAGAAGAATCTGACCGTGGCCCTGCGAAAGACCGGGGGCCGCAACAACGTCGGCCGGCTTTCGATGCGTCACATTGGCGGCGGGAACAGGAAGCGGTATCGCATCATCGACTTCCGCCGGAACAAAGACAACATCCCCGGCGTCGTCGAAGCGATCGAATACGATCCCAACCGTTCCCCTCGTATCGCCCTCATCAAGTACAAGGATGGGGAGCGCCGCTACATTCTCGGGCCCATGGGCTTGGTCGTGGGGGACGAGGTCGTCTCGGGAGAGAAAGTGGAGCCCAAGCTCGGGAACGCCATGCCGCTCAAGAGCATTCCGACGGGCGTCCTCATTCATAACGTGGAGCTCACGCCCGGGCGCGGGGGCCAGTTGGCCCGCAGCGCCGGCACCTTCGCCCAGCTCATGGCGAAGGAGGGGAACTACGCCGACGTGCTTCTCCCGAGCGGCGAGATGCGGAAGATCCACGTACGCTGTCGGGCGACGATTGGCCAGCTGGGCAACAGCGACTGGGCGAAAATCAACCTGGGGAAGGCGGGCCGGAAACGGTGGCTGGGCATCCGCCCGACCGTGCGCGGCAAGGCCATGAACCCGGTCTCCCATCCGCACGGCGGCGGCGACGGCCGCGGAGGCGTGGGTGGCCATCCGGTCAACTGGAAGGGGACCAAGGCCGCAAAGGGTGGGAAGACCCGCCGCAGCAAGAAGAACTCGCAGAAATTCATCATCCGGTTCCGCCGGGCGGGGCCGCATCAGAAAACGAGAAGGTAAGAGAGTCGCATGAGCCGGTCCCTCAAGAAAGGTCCCTTCGTGGACGCCAAGCTGGCGGCGAAGGTCTCCAAGGCGCGGGCCATCGGCGCGGTCGAGCCCATCAAGACCTGGTCCCGGCGGTCGACCATCGTCCCCGACTTCATCCGGCTGACCTTTCTCGTCCACAACGGCAAGACCTTCGTCAAGGTGTTCGTCACCGAGGAGATGGTGGGCCACAAGCTGGGCGAGTTCTCCCCCACCCGGCAGTTCCGCGGCCACCCCGGCACGCGCGAAGCCGCGTCCCACACGGGGGCCAAGCCCGCGCCCTCCGCGGGAGGGAAGGCGTAAATGGCCGACGCCGCCCCCGCACCAACCACCGTCGAGAAGAAGCCCGAGGCCGCGGCTCCCAAGCCCCGCTTCACAGCGCGGCTCCGGTACGCCCGCATCTCCGCCCGGAAGATGCGCTACGTGGTCGATCTCATCCGGGGCAAGGACTACAACAACGCCGTCGCGATCCTGCGCGCGTGTTCCAAGCGCGGCGCAATGTTCTGCAAGAAGCTCCTCGAGAGCGCCTACGGGAACGCGATCAACATCGCTCGCGAGAAGAACCTCGACATCGACGGCAACAAGCTGCACGTGATCGAGGCGCGCGTGGATCCAGGCCCCATCATCAAGCGCTGGAGGCCCTCTTCCGTGCGCCGCCCCAACATGATCAAGAAGCGTCTCTGCCACGTGATCTTCACGCTGGAGGAGCGCGACCTCAAGGAGTCCCGGAAGGACAAGGCCAAGCGCCAGAAGCAGGATCGCCAGAAGCAGGCCCAGGCCCAGAAGGCGGCCGCGGGCACGGCGAAGCCTGCGGCGTCCCATGAGGCGGCCGCCCCCAAGAAGCCCCTCGACGAGTCTCGGGGCAAAGAGGAGAAGAAGTAGATGGGTCAGAAGGTCAACCCGATCGCCAGCCGGATGGGCGTCAC
Source organism: uncultured Planctomycetales bacterium (assembly GCA_964604905.1). Taxonomy (GTDB): domain Bacteria; phylum Planctomycetota; class MHYJ01; order MHYJ01; family JACPRB01; genus JACQFK01. The sequence goes on along the minus strand of CAZSCC010000361.1, from coordinate 4,696 downwards.
CATCGGCTGGGTTTCCCGCTGGTATGCCGGCAAGAAGAATTTCGGCGTCTGGGTCGTCGAGGACCACAAGATCCGCGAGTTCATCCGCAAGGCGTATGGCTTGGCGGGGATCGCGAAGATCGAGATCGAGCGGATCGGCGAGAAGATCCGCATCACGCTCCACGCGGCGCGGCCGGGCCTGGTGATCGGGTAGCGGGGCTCGAAGGTGGACAAGATGAGCGAGGACGTGGGCGGCTTGGTTGGCCGGACCGTCGAAGTGGACGTGAAGGAGCTCGAGACGCCGGAACTCAACGCGAAGATCGTCTGCGAGGCGATCGTGGAGCAGCTCCAGAGGCGCTCCCCGTACCGTCGCACGATGCGCCGGTATGCCGAGATGGTCATGGACCTTGGCGCCAAGGGGATCAAGCTCCTCTGCAAGGGTCGCCTGGGGGGCGCGGAAATCGCGCGGCAGGAGCGGCTCGTGCTTGGCCGCATCCCGCTCAACACCCTCCGGGCCGACATCGATTACGGGACCGCGACCGCGATTCTGAGCAAGGGGACGATCGGCGTGAAATGCTGGGTCTACAAGGGAGAGATTTTCCAGGAGAAGCGCAAGGCGGCGCCGAAGCCCGCGGAGACGCAGGCCTAGCGGCCCGGCTCGAACAGCCATGTTGATGCCCAAGCGCGTCAAGTTCCGGAAGTCGCAGCGCGGCACCATGAAGGGGTCCGCGACGCGAGGGAACCGCGTCTCGTTCGGAGACTTCGGACTCATGTCCCTCGAGATGGGCTGGCTCTCCGCCAAGGAGATCGAGGCCGGACGAGTGGCCGCTGCCCACGCGTTGGGGACCGAGGGACGTCTGTTCATCCGGGTTTTCCCCCACAAGCCGATTAGCGCGAAGCCCGCCGAAGTCCGGATGGGCATGGGCAAGGGCGAGCCCGAGTACTATGCCGCCGTGGTCCATCCGGGGACCGTCCTCTACGAGGTCTCCGGGGTCAGCGAGGATTTCGCCCGCGGACTCTTCTGCAACGTCGCCCACAAGATGTCCCTTCGCTGCAAGATGGTGAGTCGCCGACATGGCTAAGAAGGCGAAGCGTCTCGAGGAACTGCGGGGAAAGCCCGACGACGAGCTCCACAAGGAGCTCGATACGCTCGTGAAGGGCCTCTTCAACCTCCGGTTCCGAAAGGTGACTGACGTCGTGGAGAACCCGGCCGCGTTCCGGAAGCACCGGGTGGAGATCGCCCAGATCAAAACGATTTTGCGCCAACGTGAGCTCAAAACCGCCAAAAAGTAAGGCCCCGAAGGGCTCTCCCGTGCCGGCCCCCGTGAAGGGAGGGTTGAGCAAGGGCGAGCTCGCCGAATTCAAGGTCCTCCTTCAGGCCCGGAGGAAGCTCATCCAGGGGGATGTCAAGACCCTGGAGGACGAGGGTTGCAAAAAGGGGACCGACGCGGCCGGTGACCTCTCCACCCTCCCGATGCACATGGCCGACCTGGGGACGGACAGTTTCGAACAGGACATCACTCTCGGGCTGATGGAGAACGAGAGCGACGAGCTTCACGAGATCGAGGAGGCCCTCGATCGCATCAAGGATGGGAGCTTCGGCCTCTGCGAGTCGTGCAAGAAGAAGATCCCGAAAGAGCGCCTGAAGGCCATCCCGTACGCCCGCCTCTGCGTGAATTGCAAGAAGAAGGAAGAGGGCGTATAATCGGCGCCATGCGCCACGCCGCGCTATTCTTCGCCATCGCACTCTCCGGCGCGGCTCTAGACCTCCTCACCAAGCATCTGGCCTTCTCGCATGTGTCCGATTACGACGAAGTGACCGTCATCGACGGCTTCTTCAAGGTGGGCCACACCACCAACAAAGGGGTCGTGTTTGGCAAGTTCGGCGATGCTCCGAAGTTGTGGCTCGTCGTGTCGGTGGCCGCCGTTCCCGCCATCATCGCGATCTTCTTCTCGGGGAAGCGGCCCAAGCCCTGGATCCAGACGATCTCGCTGGGGATGATCCTGGCGGGCACGATCGGGAACATGACCGACCGGATAAAGTTCGGGGCGGTGCGCGACTTCATCAAGCTCTATTGGCGGACGTCCCCGTACGGGATCGAAAGGGTCTGGCCCCTGTTCAACCTGGCCGACGCCTACATCTGCGTGGGAGTCTTCCTCCTCTCGGTCGAGATGATGTTCTTCGAGGAGAAAAAGGCCAAGGCGACCGCAGCGGCCCTCCCTCCGTCGCCCGGTCCCGTCGTCGAAGGGAAGTGAGGCGATTCCGCCATGACCGCCGACCTTTCGGTCACGCTCGGACCCCTCCAGCTGGCCAATCCCCTGATGGTGGCGTCGGGAACGTCGGGCGGGATCATGGACCGCGTCCTCGACGTGCACCGCCTGGGGGCCTTCGTCGAGAAGACCGTCACCAAGCTCCCGCGGAAGGGGAACGCCTATCCCCGCGTCCACGAGACCCCCAGCGGGATGCTCAACTCCATCGGGCTGGAAGGATTGGGGATCGACGCCTGGATGAAGAAGCGCTATCCGGAGATCAGGGACTACCGCTGCAAGATCATCATCAGCGTCTCCGGCTCGACCGCGGAGGAGTACGGCGAACTCGTGGGACGCATCGACTCCCTTCCGCGGGTGGATGCCTTCGAGCTCAACATTTCCTGCCCGAATGTATCCCACGGGACGGATCACGCCACCGACCCGGCGCTGACCGAGAAGGTCGTGAAGATCGCCCGGGCCGCGACGAGGCGCCCCGTCTTCGCCAAACTCAGCCCCAACGTGACGGACATCGTCCCGATCGCGAAGGCCGCCATGAACGGCGGGGCGGACGGGATCTCCGCCATCAACACGCTCAAGGGGATGGCGATCGACTGGCGGAAGCGTGCCCCCGAGATCGGTGCGGCGACGGGAGGGCTTTCGGGACCCGCGATCCGGCCCGTCGCGCTCCGCATGGTCTGGGAAATCTGCTCCGCGCTTCCCGGAGTGCCCGTGATCGGGATCGGCGGCATTTCGGATGCCGACGACGTCCTCGAGTTCATGGTTGCCGGGGCGTCGGCGGTCCAGATCGGGACCGCCAACTTCGTCAACGCCCAGGCGGCGACGAACATCATCGACGCGCTGCCTGGGAAACTCGCGGAGGTCGGGGTGGAACGAGTCAGGGATTTGATCGCCACGTGCGTCAGGAAGGGGGAGAAGTGAAACTATGCTTTAAAGCATACTTTCCCGGGACGCCGGCGTCCGGCCGGTGCAGATTGCAGGGGGAAGCGGTCTGCCCCCTTGCATCCGATCAGGGGACTCGTATAATCCATTAGAGTATGGTGCACCCGCTTCTCTCGATCCTGGTCGCGGCCTCGGTCCATTATCCGGCCGAGGCTCCCCGCCAGCGGGAATTGGTGCAGATCATCGACGCGCTCATCCAGGGGGCCGAAGTCATGGTCCCGGACCTGATCTCGCTGGAAGATCCGGAGCCGACCGTGCGCGATATCCCCTACTACTACTCCGATTACACCCCTCTTGCGGCACCCGCGGCCGCGCCTATCGTGACGTACGACTGGCGGTCGCCGGTCATCTTCGATCTGCCGTAGCGCGATCCACCTCCCCGGCTCGGCGTCGTTTCGTTTCACCCCCTATCCCGAGGAAAGCCATGGAGATGGAAGCGGTTGTTGAATGGGTAGGTAAGTTCCTGGGGCGCTTTTTCGGCACCCAGAACGAGCGAGCGATCCGGCGGTACTGGAAGCTCGTTCGGGATACGATCAACCCGCTCGAACCCAGGATGATGGGGCTTCCGGACGCGGGGTTCCCCAAGCTGTCGGAGGAGTTCCGGAAGCGGCTGGCGGGCGGGGAATCGCTCGACGCCCTCCTGCCCGAGGCGTTCGCGGCATGCCGCGAGGCGGCGCGGCGCACGGTCCGGATGCGCCCCTTCGACGTCCAACTCATCGGCGGCGCGGTCCTCCACGCGGGGAAGATCTCGGAGATGGCGACCGGCGAAGGAAAGACGCTGGTGGCGACCCTCCCGGCCTACCTGAATGCCCTGACGGGGAAGGGCGTCCACCTGGTCACGGTGAACGACTACCTGGCGCGGCGGGACACGCAGTGGATGGGCCCGATCTACGACCTCCTCGGCGTGACCGTCGGGACGATCCAGCACGACGAGTCCTATCTGTTCGACCGGACCTACAATCCGGATCCGAACGACCGGCTCCACCATCTCCGGCCCTGCACCCGGCAGGAGGCCTACCGTGCGGACATCACCTACGGCACGAACAACGAGTTCGGGTTCGACTACCTCCGGGACAACATGAAGTTCCGTAAGGAGGACCAGTGCCAGCGGCTTCCCTCTTATGCGATCGTGGACGAGGTGGACTCGATCCTGATCGACGAGGCGCGGACGCCGCTCATCATCAGCGGGCCGACCGACGAGGCGACCGACAAGTACTACACCGCCGATCGAGTCGCTCGCAAGCTCGTCAAGGGCGAGGAGGTCGTCCTCGAGGACCGCTCCAAAAAGCACACCGGCGACTTCATCGTGAAGGAAAAGGAGCACGTCGTCTTCATGACGGATGGGGGCATCGAAAAGGCCGAGAACCTGGTCGGGGTGGGGGACTTCTACACCGGCGAGAACATGGACTGGCCCCATTTCATCGAGACCGCCCTCAAGGCGCATCACCTCTACAAGCGCGACAAGGAGTACGTCGTGAAGGAGGGCGAGGTCATCATCGTCGACGAG
>CAZSCC010000360.1:0-1778 GCA_964604905.1 uncultured Planctomycetales bacterium | reverse complement strand
CAAGGCCTCCTGAACCGGCTCATCGACCCCTTGCCCCTCGATGGGGAAGCGCGGGGACCGGTGCGCTGCCGGGAACGTCTCGGGGGCATGCTTAAGTATTACTTTCGCCAAGCCGCGTGATGAGTTTCGGCACACGGCGGGAGCCGGGGATCTGGAGGGTGCGAGAACAAGAATAGGGGTTTAAGTCTTGCGCGGACGAACCGCAAATGGATGCGCGATCGCTGGCGACCCGGGCCCCGAGGCCGGGGGCGGCTGGGCGAGGACGAGAAGCGGAACTTCTCGGACGCGACCGGACGCCCAGGGCCGACCCCGCAGGGGTCCGGGCTCCAAAGGAGTCCCGGGGCCCGGGTCACCAGCGCCTTCTGCTCACTTGAGATGGCGAGCGCCAGCCCATGTGAGTGGCGCAAGGCTGGAGGAACCTCGGCGCAAGCTGCGCGCGAGGCGGCCAGCGGAGGCGCTGGAAGCAGGGCCGCGAGGCTGGCGCGGCCAGAGCGGGCGCCCGTAAGTGTTTCGCGAGAAACTCTGACGGGCGCAGGGGACCCGCCAGGACCCCGCAAGATGCGGGAAAAGGGCTGTTGAACTAAAGCGTTCACGCTGGCTTCGCCAAACGCAAGCCATCGTTTTCCAATACCAAGCACACTTCCCTTCTGGCAGGCGTCGCTTCGGCACGCCTCTTTCACCCGCGGTCGAGACGACCGTGCGCGTCGGACACGCGCGAGCCGATCTGGGCGGATCTGCCTCCTTGTAGGCGTAAGTCCAGTGGTGACTCAAAGCCTTCCCTGATCCTCACGGATCGGGCGGCTTGTCCCGTCCAGGCGAGCTCCCTGTTTCGCTTTGGCACGTATCCTTCCTGCGGGGGGAAGACCTCTTCTCATCTTCCCCGACCGGGGAGGAGGTCTCGATCAAGGTCGAGTTTCGGGGACGCGCGTTCTGCACTCGTGCGGGGTGCCGCGTGATATTTGGAAAGGCCGCATGCTGCCGCCCCTCAGGGGGGCGCGATGGCCTACGGGAGTCGCGTTCGCAAGACGGCAGGTAACTCGCTCAACTCCGATTGATGGTTATCGCTCCCTCGCCCGCTTCCGGCGGACAGGTGTTCCCCAAGCACCCCTCGTGACCCGATCCTTCCTTTATAGCTGGATTCCTCGGGTCCCCTCCCAGGATTGAGGGTGATCGAAGTGGTAGGCGGGAGTCCTTGAGATGCGTCGTTCCGATCGTCGTTCGATCGAGCGTTCGATGGCGGTAGCCGAGAAGGCCAGATCGACGCTGTGGACGGCCTGAAGGGGATCAGCCGGGTACACGGCGAGGTTCCTTGGAATGCACTGGAAGTGGCCGACTTTCCCGCCATATTGATCCAGCCTCCGACCCGCGGCCACACCCTCCAGCCTTTCCTGGGTAATCTCGGTCCATTGGTTCACGAACGCCTCCGATTCCGGATAGGGGATGTTCATGACGCGGCAGGACCAGTAGCCGGGAGATTCGGTGGCAAGGACGGACGCATATGCAGCCCAGAAGCCGGGCGGGAACCAAAGATCGACGTCGAAGAACACGGTGTGGGAAAGGCCGTGCATCCGGTGTGCTTCCGAGAAATGGAGCGCTCGCTGCATGATGCGTTCGTCAGGAACCTCGATGAAGGTTAGGGATGGAGAGGATGGGCCATCCGCCGCTCCCTCGGCCACAAATCGAGCGTCCTCAGGCCGGTTGTGGAAAACCGTCAGATGGATCGGAAGCTTGAATCCCTCCTGCCTAGCCAGAGATCGGGCCATCGCCCGCCCCCTTCG
>CAZSCC010000359.1:0-32700 GCA_964604905.1 uncultured Planctomycetales bacterium | reverse complement strand
CGCGGCGTAGGCGCCCATCGAGGCGTTCGAGAGCGAGTCGGCGGAGCGGGCGCCGGCGCCCCACGCGGCCTTCAGCTTCTCGTCGGTGCCGTACTTCTTCTTCAGCCACTCGGACCAGCGCTGCTTGAGTCGCGCCGTGTGCTTCGGGAACTTCTGGCCCTGTGCCAGGTCGTTCAGCGGGTAGTGCCAGAAGATCGAGTCCTCGTTCCGGATCTCGACCACCGCGAGCGCCGGATCGTCCAGGTAGCGCAGCCCCGTGTACGGGTTCTTGTGGAGGAGCAGCGCCTCGAGGTACGCCCACTCGCTCTCCTGCAGCTTCGGCTCGACCGTCACGAAGCCCGACGTGTTCCGCACGTTCGCGTTGCCGGCCTGCGGCAGCTCGTCGAAGAGATCGTACCCGTCCTCGCGCGTCACGTGGTGGGCGTAGAAGAGCGACCACGTCATGTAGATCCCGTGCTTCTTCAGCGTCGAGAACCACCAGTCCCACTGGTCGAGCTTCTTCTCGTCGAAGACCAGCTTCCCGCCCTCCCGCTTCGGAAGGCCCAGGTGGGACTCGACCGTGTGCTGACGGACCATGTTGATCCCGTGCTTGGCCAGGTAGCGCGCCCACTGCTCCTGCCACGGGCGCGGCTTGCCCCCCTCCACGTTCGCACCGCAGCCCCAGAACTTCTGCGGCTGCCCGCCCACGACGAGGACCGATCCCTTCCGCTGCACGAACCCGAGCTTCCCCGCCGGCTTGGGGAGCAGCGCCGAAAGGTCGGTGATCGACTTCGGCGAGAAGGCGTCGTCGTCGGCGGTGACTTCGAACCATTCCTCGGGCTTCCCCGCGGCGACGCCCTTCGGCGCCGGCTTCCGCGCGCCCGAGGGGACGAACGCGCCGTTCGTCAGCACGAAGCAGTCGATCCCGCCGTGGTTCTGGATCTTGCTCGAGAGCTTGAAGGCGACCGTGTGAGCGCCGGGCGTCAGCTTGACCTTCCCGAGCTTGACCCACGCGAGCGACCGGTGGTCGGGGTTGGGGGAGATCATCATCTCCTCGCGCGGCTCGGACTTCAGGTCGCACTCGGTCCACTCGCCGGCGTCGAGCTTATAGTGCTGCGTGACCATGATGGTGTTGCAGCGGACCCAGAAGGCGTACTCGCCGCCCTCCTTCACGTCGATCGCATAGCTCGCCTCTCCCGTCTGCGGGCCGTAGTGGGAGAGCCAGTTCTGGCCCGAGAGGACGTCCTTCTTGACGCCGTCGTACCAGCCGTGCCGGGCGAAGGAGGACTGGGCGGGGCTTTCGCCCTCGACCCAGAGGGTCTCGTCGCCCGCCCGCGCCGCGACGAAAAGGAGAGACAAGAGCGCGCTCGCCCGCTTCATGAGACCTCCGTGGGAACTCCAGAGTATAAGCCCGTCCCGGCGGCCGCTAACGCGGAAAATCCTGCCCCGTCCCATCCGCGCTGAACCTCCCATTATTTGTGTAGCGCGACCCTCCCCATTCACGATATACTCTAGGCGGAGGCGGGTCCTGCAAGCGTGACCGCCCCCGGCAGTACGCTCCCGGCTGACTCCGCACGCCTGCCTGCTGATTAGGATGCACCTGTGACGATTTTTCTTTTGATCCTCGGCGCTTGCATTCTAAGCGGAATCGTTTACGCCAGCTTCTTCGAGTGGACGCTCCACAAGTTCCTGATGCACCGCCCGCTCCTCGGATTCTCGTACCCCTACCGCTCTCACGGGATCACCCACCACACGGTCTTCGGCTCGGGCAAGGACTACCACCTGATGGACGAGAAGAACGGCCCCCTGGTGACGATGGCCTGGTGGAACGGCCCGGTGCTGCTCCTGGTCAACTCTCCCGCCGCGCTGGCCGCGGGCTGGATCGCCCACACCTGGTGGGGGTCGGTGGCCTTCATCAGCGCGATGGCCGTCTACTACTGCGTCTACGAGTACTTCCACTGGTGCATGCACGTCCCGGGCCCCCGCTGGTTCCAGGGGACTCGGATGTTCAAGTGGATCGACCAGCACCATCGTCTCCACCACCTGCAGCCGATGCGGAACCTGAACGTGGTGCTGCCGCTCGCCGACTTCGTCTTCCGTTCGCGCCTCGCGCGGGCACCGCAGGCGTAAAGAAAGACAGCCGCGGAGGCGCGGAGACGCAGAGAAGATACCCTTTAGAGACGTCTCTACACATTCGCTACTCCTCCGACCGCGAGGCGATATAATCGGGCCTTCATGGAAGAACGCTCGCTCCACTTCATCGAGCAGGAGGTCGAGGAGGACAACCGGACCGGCCGCTACGAGCGGCGCGTCCACACCCGCTTCCCCCCGGAGCCCAACGGCTACCTCCACATCGGCCACGCGAAATCGATCTGCCTCAACTTCGGACTGGCCGCGAAGTACGGCGGACTCTGCAACCTCCGCTTCGACGACACCAACCCCTCGAAGGAGGAGGTCGAGTATGTCGAGTCGATCATGCGCGACGTCCGCTGGCTCGGCTTCGACTGGGGCGACCGCCTCTTCTACGCCTCGCAGTACTTCGGCGAGATCTACGGGTACGCCGAGCAGCTCATCCAGGCCGGGAAGGCGTACATTTGTGAGCTGACGGCCGACCAGATCCGCGAGTACCGGGGGACGCTGACGGCGCCCGCCCGCCCCAGCCCCTGGCGCGACCGTCCCGCCGCCGAGAGCCTCGCGATCTTCCGGAAGATGCGCGCCGGCGAGTTCCCCGACGGCTCCCGCACGCTCCGAGCCCGGATCGACCTGGCCTCCGGCAACATCAACCTGCGCGATCCGGTGCTCTACCGCATCCTTCGCGCGCCCCATCACAGGACCGGCACGGAGTGGTGCATCTACCCGATGTACGACTTCGCCCACGGGCAGTGCGACTCGCTGGAGCGGATCACCCACTCGATCTGCACCCTGGAATTCGAGGACCACCGGCCGCTCTACGACTGGTTCGTCCAGTCGCTCGGGATCTACGCGCCCCGCCAGATCGAGTTCGCGCGCCTGGGCCTGACCTACACGCTGATGAGCAAACGGAAGCTCCTCGAGCTGGTGAAGGAAGGCCACGTGCGCGGTTGGGACGACCCGCGGATGCCGACACTCACCGGGCTCCGCCGCCGGGGCTACACGCCCGAGGCGATCCGCGCCTTCTGCGAGCGGATCGGCGTCGCCAAGATGAACAGCACGATCGAGTTCGGCGTGCTCGAGAACGCGATCCGGGAGGACCTGAACCGCCGCGCCCCCCGCGCCATGGCGGTGCTCCGCCCGCTTCGCGTCGTGGTCGAGAACTATGCCGAGGGGCAGGTCGAGGAGTTCGAGCTGGCCAACAACCCGGAAGACCCCGCCGCCGGGACGCGCCGGGTCCCCTTCTCGCGCGAGCTCTTCATCGAGCGCGAGGACTTCCTGGAGGACCCGCCGAAGAAGTTCTTCCGTCTCGCGCCCGGCCGCGAGGTGCGCCTCCGGGGCGGCTACTTCCTCAAGTGCGAGCGCGCGGTGAAGGACGCGGCCGGCGCGGTCACGGAGCTGCGCTGCACGATCGATCTGGCCACGCGGGGCGGCCAGTCGCCCGACGGCCGCAAGGTGAAGGGGACGATCCACTGGGTCTCGGCGGCCCACGCGATCCCGGCCGAAGTGCGGGTCTACGAGACGCTCTTCACGGTGCCCGATCCCGACGCGGGCGGGGACTACCGGAAGAACATGAATCCCAAGTCGCTCGAGGTGCTCAAGGACTGCCGTCTCGAGCGGAGCCTGGCCGGCGCGCCTCCCGGGAAGTCCTTCCAGTTCGAGCGGCACGGCTACTTCTGCGTCGACCCCGACTCGAAGGACGGGGCGCCGGTCTTCAACCGCACGGTCTCGCTGCGGGACACGTGGGCGAAGATCCAGGAGAAGGAGTAGGGGTCGGGTCCGATAGTCCACACAAGGGCTCGACCCAGCGGCTATCATCAGGCGATGAAGAACACGTCCGGCACGCTCACGCGGCTCGGTCTCGTCGTCTCCGTCGGACTCCTCTGGGGCTGCTCCCGCGAGGAGCCCGTGGTCAAGGCTCCCCCGAAGAAGGCCGCGCCCGCTCCCGGTCAGATCGTGGTGATCGAAGGGGTGGCGAAGGACGCCAAGGGGGGAGCGATCCTGGAAACGAGCGACAAGGTCGTGTACATCAACGGGCTGTCGGCCTGGCCGGCGGGGACGGTGGGCCAGCGCCTGAAGCTCAAGGGCGAGCTGCGGACGATCCAGCCCCCGACGACCGGCGTCGATCCGATGGGGCTCGCGGCCCAGCGTGTCGTCGGGCCCCAGCACGTCCTCCACGGCTACTCCCGGGTGGGGCCGGAGGCCCCGAAGTAGCGCCTAGCGCCGCTTGAGGTGCCGGTCGAAGAAGCCCGCGACCTTCGGCCGCAGATCGTGCCCCTTGGGCTCGAGGTGGAAGCTGTGGGGGGCGCCCTCCACGACGACGAGTTCATGCTCCACGGCCGCCTTCTTCAGCGCCTCGGCCAGCTTCTCCGACTGCGCGAGCGGGACGGTCGTGTCCTTCGTGCCGTGGAGGATGAGGGCCGGCGGATCGTCTTTCGTCGCGTAGGTCACGGGCGACGCGCGCCTGAGGAAGTCCGCGTCATCCCCCGTCCCCGTGAGATCGTGGGGGCCGTACATCGGGACGACCGCCTGCACGCGGCAGGAGATCTCGCCCCACGGCTCCTTCGGGTCGAGGCCGTCCTCGGGCGCGGTCAGGGCGACCATGGCCGCCAAGTGTCCTCCCGCCGAGCCGCCGATCGCGCCGATCCGTTCGGCATCGATGCGGTACTTCGCCGCGTGTTTCCGGAGGAAGCGGACGGCGGTCTTGCAATCGTGGAGGTTGCGGGGCCAGACCTGGGCGAGGGTGGCGCCGCGGCCCTGGGCTTTTTCGGCGAGGACGTAGTTCACGCTGGCGCAGACGTATCCCGCGCGGGCGAGGGTGGTGCCGATGTTCCGTTCGCGCTCGGCGCCCTTGTCGCCCCCCGTCCACCCGCCCCCGTGGATGATGAGGACGGCGGGAAAGCCCTTCTCGGGGGCCGGCGTGGTGGGGAGGTAGAGGTCCAGCTTCTCCTTGCGGTCGGCCCCCAGGTAGTCGACGTCCTTCTCGACTCGGACGTCGGCGGCCGGCGGGTCCTGGGCGAGGAGGAGGGCCATCGCGAGGAGAGTTCTCATGCCTATCCTACGCTGGCCGCCGGGGCGCTCGGCCGTGTCATTCCCGCGACCTCTCTTCCCACTGATGCACGCCAAAGGGTGATCAGATTCAACGAGGCGCCCCCCGTAAGTCACGGGTGAATCCCGGGAGAAGCCGCCCCTACACCCGGATCCGCTTCTTCGGCGGAGCCTTCGGGGCGGGAGCGGCGGCGGCCGAGCGCTCCGCCAGGATCCCCCGGTAGTAGCCGCTCTTTCGGAAGGCCCCCAGCGGGTCCGGATCGAGCCCCTTCTCCGCACGCGCCACCGCCAGGATCGGCTTGACGTCCGCCGTCCAGGCCGCACGGATCAGCTCCTCCGCGTCGATGATCCGGTTCCCGTCCTGCGCCTCCGCGAGGCGGCGGCGGTCCACCAGCAGCGCCTTCGCGTAGGCCTCCTGCAGGTTGACCGCCGACTGGATCATCGACTCGATCCGCGGCTTGATCACCGGCATCTCGTCGATCATGAACGCGAAATCGGTCTTGAGCGCCGGATCCTCCATCCCCGCCACCAGCTCGTTGAAGATGAGGAACAGCTCGTACGGGTTCATGCAGCCCGTCGTCAGGTCGTCGTCGGCGTACTTCCGGTCGTTGAAGTGGAAGCCGCCCAGCTTGCCCTCCGTGATCAGCGTCGAGACGATCCAGGGGATGTTCGTCCCGTGCGCGTGATGGCCGAGGTCGATCAGCACCTGCGCCCGCTCGCCCAGCTTCCGCGCCAGGACGTGCGCGATCCCCCAGTCGGCGATGTCCGTGTGGTAGAACGCCGGCTCGAAGAACTTATACTCGATCAGCATCCGCATCGACGCGGGCAGGTGGGCGTAGACCTCGCGCAGGCACTCCTCCATCCACCCCCGGCGCCGGCGGAAATCGCCCTGCCCCGGATAGTTCGTCCCGTCCGCGAACCAGAGGGAAAGCACGTTCGAGCCGACCGCCTCGCCGATCTCGACGCACTCCTTCATGTTCTCGGCCGCCGCGCGGCGGACCTTGGGGTCGGCGTTGCAGATCGAGCCGAACTTGTACTGCGGCTCGGTGAAGAGGTTCGGGTTGATCGCGCCGATCCGGATCCCCTTCTCCACCGCGTGGCGCTGCAGGCCCTTCCAGTCGGGCACGCGGTCCCAGAGGACGTGGACCGCCACCGCCGGCGTGATCCCCGTGAACCGGTGGACCTGGGCCGCATCGGCCACTTTTTCGAACGCGTCGCGCGGCGCGGCGGGGTCCTTCACGATGCCGAAGCGCGTCCCGCAATTCGCGTAGGCCCAACTCGGCGTCTCGATCCGGAGCGCCATCGCCTTCCGCGCGACCTCCCGGAGATCGATCCCCTTCGCCCCCCACTCCTCCGCCATCGCCCGGTAGACCGCCTCGGCCGTGTTCCACGACATCGTCGTCGTCTCCCTGAGCTAATACGAGTTAGCTTCCCGTATTATACCCTTTTCCCCGCCCGGATTCGTGATTCTTGATTCGCGATTCACATCGCGTGGAGCAGGTCCTTCATCGTCGGATAGATCTGCTTGTAGAGCTCAAACCTCTCCTTGTAGATCTTGGCTTTCTTGGCATCGGGCGCATACGTCCGTTCGACCTGCGAGATTCGGAGCGCCGTCGCCTTCGCGGAGGTATACGTCCCCACCGCCGTCCCCGCCAGGATCGCCGCTCCCAGGCAGACCGCCTCCGAGACCCGCATCGCATGGACCGGCTTCCCCAGCAGGTCGGCCTTCAGCTGCATCCAGAAGGGAGACTTCGCGCCGCCGCCGGTCGCGCGGAAGGAGGCGATCGGCGCGCCGCACTCGCGGAGCACGTCGGCGTTCAGCGCCATCTCGTAGGTCACCCCCTCCAGGATCGCCCGCACGATCTCGCCCTTCGGCGTCGAGAGCCGCAGGCCCGCGATCACCCCCTTCGACTCCGTGTCGAAGTGGGGCGTCCCCGTCGCCGTGAAGTGGGGCAGCACGAAGAGCGAGGTCGGCTCCTTGGGGCACTGCGAGACGATCAGGTCGTAGACGTCCTTCTTCAGCTTCTTCGCCCGCGCCTTCTCCTCCCCCGCGAAGGTGTCGCGGTACCACTTCAGGAGCGAGCCGCCCGTGAAGTTGAACGTCAGCGCCACGAAGAGGCCCGGCACCACGTGGGGATAGCAGGCGATGTTGCTCGCCAGGAGCTTCGGGTCGGTCACCCGCGTCCCGAGCGCCGGCGTGATGCACTCCACCGTCCCCGTCGCGTAGAGGCCGACGTTCGGCTCCACAACCCCCGCGCCGAGCGCGCCGCAGGGCTGATCGTGCCCGCCGGTCACCGCGACGACCCCCTTGGGGAGCCCGAACTCCTTCGCCGCCTTCTCGCCCAGCTCGCCGATGACCGTCCCCGAGGGATAGACCAGCGCCAGGCGGTCGCTCTCGATCCCCACGTGCTTGAGCAGCTCGTCCGACCACCCGCCCTTCTCCATGTCGTAGAGCATCGTCCGCGCGGCGAGCGACGCGTCGATCGCCGGGACGAACCCCATCGCCTGGAAGAGCAGGTCCTCGTAGCAGAGGAACTTCACGGCCTTCCGGAAGACGTCCGGCCGCTGCTGCTTCCACCAGAGGATCTTGCTGGCGGTGTACATGCCGTGGAGCGGCATCCCGCTGATCTCGAAGAGGCGCTCCCGCGAGAGGCGCTCCTCCCACCAGCGGACGAGCGGCGCCGTCCGGGCGTCGAAGGTCACGATCCCGGGGTGGAGGGCCTTCCCGCCCTTCCCCACCGGCGTGACCGCCTCCCCTTGCGACGCGATGGCGAACGCCTTGACCGGGTCCTTCTTCGTCTTCGAGCCGACCTCGCGCACCACCTCCCGGCAGGACGCCATGACGCGCGTCGAGTCGAGCTCGATCCACCCCGGCTTCGGGAAGTGGAGCGGGTACTCCCGATAGGCCGAGGCGAGGATCCGCCCCTGCTCGTCGAAGGCGACGGCCTTGCAGCCGGTGGTCCCGACGTCGATCCCGAGGAGACTCATCGCGGGTAGGCGGCCGAGACGCCGCCGTCGACGTTGAGGATGTTGCCCGTCGACTTCGCCGATTTGCTGCTCGCGAACCAGTAGACCGCCTCCGCGATGTCGTCGGCGAAGACGTGCACCTTGAGCTGCGTGCGCTTCTTATAGAAGTCCTCGAGCTCCTCGGGCTTGATGCCATAGTCGCGCGCGCGCTCGGCCCGCCACTCCCGGGTCCAGATCGACGAGTTCGTGAGCACCGCGTCGGGGTTGACCGTGTTGACCCGCACGCCGATCGCACCGCCCTCCTCGGCCAGGCAGCGCGCCAGGTGGAGCTCCGCGGCCTTCGCCGAGCTGTACGCCACGTTGTTCTTTCCGGCGACCAGGGCGTTCTTCGAGACGATGAAGATGAGATTCCCGCCGCGGCCCTGCTGCTTCCAGATCCGGAAGCCCTCGCGCGCCGTCAGGAAGTAGCCGGTCGAGAGGATCGCGTGGAGCTTGTTCCACTCGGCGAGCGGGTGGTCCTCCACGGGGAACGCCCGCGCGATCCCCGCGCACGCCACCACGACGTCCACGCCGCCGAACTCGAGGACCGCCTTCCGGAAGCCCTCGATCACCGATTCCTCGCTCGTCACGTCCATGGCAGCCGAGATCGCGCCCTTTCCGATCGCCTTGGCGACCGACGCGGCCCCCTCGGCGTTCAGGTCGGCGATCACGACGTGCGCCCCCTCGGCGGCGAACTTCTCCGCGATGGCCCGACCGATGCCGCTCGCCGCCCCGGTGACGAGCGCGACCTTTCCGGTCATCTCCTTGTCGGGCGGCAGCGTCGTCAGCTTGTACCGCTCGAGGGGCCAGTACTCGATGTTGAACGACTCCTCCTCGTTGAGCGAGAGGAACTTGCCCTGCGTGGAGGCCCCCTTCATGACCGTGATCGCGCGGTGGTAGAGCCACGAGGCGGCGATCGCGGTCTCCTTCGTCTTTCCCGCCGTCACCATGCCGACGCCGGGGATCAGGATGACCCGCGGATACGGGTCGTCCATCTTCATCTTCTCGTTCCTGTTCCACCGCTTGAAGTAGGCCTCGTACTCCTTCCGGTAGGTCTCCATCGCGCCGGCCAGCTCCAGCTTGAGCGTGTCGGGGCTGCCGTTCTTCGCGTCCCAGGAGGCGAAGTAGGGGACCACCTTGGTGCTCACCAGGTGGTCGGGGCAGGCGGCGCCGACCTTCGCGAGGTCCCGGCTCGCCGCGCCGTTCACGAACTCGAGGACCGGCTCGGAGTCGTCGACGTGGAGCACGCTCGGCCGGAGCCCGCTCACCGCGCCGCGCACGGCGGGGAGGATCCGGGTGAGGATCTCGCGCCGCTTCTCGGCCGGCAGCGTCTCCACCCGCGCGCCGCCGAAGACCTTCGTGGTCGTCATCTGCTTCTTCACCGCGGCGTCGAACTTCATGAGGACCGCGAGGGTGCTGTGGTAGCACTCCTTGGACGTCTTCCCCCACGTGAGGAGGCCGTGCTTGGCGAGGATCACGCACTTGGCCTTGGCGTTCTTCTTCACCGCCTCGCTCACGGTTTTGGCCAGGTGGAAGCCGGGCCGGTGGTAGTCCACCCAAACGAGCTCTTCCTGGAAGAGGTCCTCGGCGAACTTCCGCCCGCCGTCCAGCGCGGCGAACCAGAGCGCGTAGTCCGCGTGGGTATGGTCGATGTGCTCGTACGGGAGGAATGAGTGCATCAGGGTCTCGATCGACGGCCGCTTGGACGGGATGTCGGTCAGGCAGTGGGCGAGGAAGGCGACCATGTCCTCGTCCGACATCTCCTTCCGGTCGTAGAGCTTGAGCACCGGGTCGTGCCGGACGCCCACGAAGTCCTCGTGGACGGCGGTCTTGAGGTCGGAGCCGGAGCCCTTCACGCGCAGCACGCGGACGGGCTGGCCGTCGTAGTCCTTCTCGGTGTACTTCCCCGAGATGTTCCCGCCCTTCCAGTTCGTCACCGACGGGTCCTGCCCGAGGATGTTTGCGCGGTAGACCAGCTCGTCGTAGCCGCTGTACTTCGCCGCCGCGTCGTCCTTCCAGAGGTTCTCAAGCATGGTGCTTTATCCTCATCTCCTGATCTCCACCGATCACGGGTTCTCCTCAAAAATCAAACTTGTCGATGTTGGTCTTGTCGAACGTGAAGGGCTTGCCGAGGAGGATGCTGTCCCCCGCGATCTCGATCTCTCCCAGCCGGCCGCCCTTGACCGACTTCGCGCCGGGCCGGAGCGTTCCCTTCTGGAGCTGCGCGGCCGCGTGCACGGTCAGGTAGCCCAGGTCCATGGTGTTCCAGAGCACCACCTTCTCGGTGATCCCCTTGTGGACGAAGACCTTGTTGTCGTTGGGGAGGCCGAGACCGATCACCTTGACGTCCTTCCGGCCGGACTTCTCGACCGCCTCCGCCGCGCCCGGCACCGCGGGCGAGCAGATCGCCATGATCAGCTTGCAGTTGGGGTGGGCGTTCAGGATCGTGTTGGCCTCCTCCTCCGCCTTCTTCTGCTTGTCGTCGCACGGACGGAGCGCCACGCGTTTGAGGTCGGGATACTTCGCGGCATTGTACTTCTCGATCTGGGTCTGCCACTCGATCATGTTCCCCGCGGTGAGCGAGGCGGTGATGATCGCGTACTCGCCCTTCGCGTTCAGGATCGCGGCCGCGTGGTCGACCAGCGTCTGCGCGATCCCCTCGGGGGTCGCCTGGTTGACGAAGAAGTCGCGCGCGTCGGGCGTCGAGTCGGCGTCCCAGGTGATCACGTGGATGCCCTTCGAGCGCGCCTTCTTGAGGACGGAGGACATGCCCTCCCGGTTCTCGACGGCGACGGCGATCACGTCGACCCCGCGGGTGATCCAGCCGTCCACGATGTTGTTCTGGCCGGCCGGGTCGGGATCGGTGGGGCCGTCCCAGAGGAGGTTGACCCCGAGCTCCTTCGCGGCCTCGTCGGCCCCCTTGCGGCACGCGATGAAGTAGGCGTTCCCCTTGCTCTTGGGCATCATCGCGATCGTGACGCCCTCTTTCTTGGGATCGCAGCCCCCAAGCGCGAGGGCCGCCAGGCCAAGGAGCAGGTTCCGCCGTCCGATCTTCATGTCACTCCCCTTTCGATTCGCCGCGGCGCGACGCGAGCCGTGCCAGGACCTGGTGAACCCCGATCGATCCGACCAGGAGGACGCCCACCAGGATACCCGCCAGCTCCGCCGGGCCGTCCGAAAGAAGGAGGCCCCGCTGGAGCACCACGATCGCGAAAAGCCCGATCAGCGTGCCGTGCACCTTCCCCCGACCGCCGAAGATGGAGGTCCCGCCGAGCACGACGGCCGTGATCGCCTGGAGCTCGTACCCCGTGCCCGCGTCCGCCTTGGCCTGCCCGTTGTGCGCCACGTAGATCACGGCCGCCAGGCTCGCGACGAAGCCCGAGAGGAGATAGACGAGCGCGATCCGGCGCCGGACCGGGATCCCCGCGTGGCGCGCCCCCTCGGGGGAGTAGCCGATCGCGTAGAGGCCGCGGCCGATGGGGGTGCGGTGCAGGAGGAGCCAGAATCCCACGGCCGCGACCGCGAAGATCGGCAGCTGCGCGGGGAGGCCTCCCAGGAAGTAGCCCTGTCCGAGGAACGTGAACCCATCGGGAAAGCGCGTGAAGTTGTCGGTCCCCCGCGTGATCCCCTCGGCCAGGCCCCGGAAGAGCGAGTACGACCCCAGCGTCACGATGAGCGGCGGGATCCGAAGGAGCGTGATCAGGAGCGCGTTGAGCCCGCCCGCCGCGGCGCCCAGGAGGAGCGTCCCCGCGATCGCGGCCGGGATCGGCAGGCCCGCGTCGCGCCACAGCTTCCCGAAGACGACGGCCGAGAGCCCCATGAGGGAGCCGACCGAGAGGTCGATCCCCCCGGTCACGATCACCGGCGTGAGAGCGAGCGCCAGCAGCCCGACTTCCGTGGCGAGTCGGACGATCTCGAAGGCGTTCCCCGTCGTCCAGAAGCGCCGGCCGATGACGGCAAAGACGGCGATCTCCGCCGCGAGGAGGACCGTCAGGATCCCCTCGTGGCTGAGCAGCACCCGCTTGAACCAGGGCCCGGAATCAGTGTGCGGCAAGGCTTGCGCCAGCATCTCTACGCTGCCTCAGATTGAAAGCATCGGACGCCACCGCGATCAAGATAATTGCGCCTTGGATCGCCTTTTCCCAGTAGGGCTCCGACTTCAGGAAGCCGAGAGCAGGCGCGATCGCCCCCAGGAGGAGGACGCCGAGGAGCGCTCCAACCAGCGTCCCCCGTCCGCCCGAGATCGCGATCCCTCCCACGACCGCGGCGGCGATCACCTTGAGCTCGAGGCCCTCGCCCTCCCGGGCCTGGACATTCCGCACCTGGATGGCCGAGAGGAGCGCTGCGAGCGCCGCGAGCGTCCCCATCAGGACGAAGACGCCGAAGACCACCCGCGGGGGGCGGATGCCCGCCAGGCGCGCTGCCTCGGCATCCGAGCCGACCGCGTAGACCGCGCGGCCCGCGCCGAGCGAGCGGAGGCCCCACGCGAACGCCGCGAAGACGGCAAGGGAGACGATCACGACGATCCCCTGTCCCGCCTCCTGCCCGGTCCCGAACCAGCGGAACGAGTCGGGCAGGTTCTGCACGGCCGCGCCGCTCCGGGTCCAACGGAGCGACTCGGCGAGCGCCACCATCGTGGCGAGCGTCGCCACGATGGAGGGCATGCGGAGCCCCGCGACAAGAGCCCCGTTGAGCGCTCCCATCGCGGCGCCGGCCGCGAGCGTCCCCAGGACGACCGCGGGCACCGGCCAGCCCGCCTTTCCCATCATCGCCGCGAGCACTCCCGCGACGGAATACTGGGAGCCGATCGAGATGTCGATGTGGCGCGCGAGGATCACCATCGTCATCCCCACCGCCGCCACGAGCACCGTGGCGTTGCCCAGGGCGAGGGCGCGAAGGTTCGCCCCCTTGAAGAAGTCCGGCGCGGCGACCGCCAGGATTCCCATGAGGACGAGGAGCGCCGCGGCGACCGAGAGCTCGCGAAGGTGCTTCACGCGGCCCCCTTCCCGTGGCCGAGCGCGAGGGCCAGCACGAGCTCCTGCGTCGCCTCCTTCCGGCCCACGATCCCCGCGAGCGTCCCGCCTCGCATCACGGCGATCCGGTCGCTCATCCCCAGGATCTCGGGGAGCTCGGAGGAGATCATGAGGATCGCGAGGCCGCGCGCCGCGAGTTCGCCCATCAGGCGATGGATCTCCGACTTCGCGCCCACGTCGATCCCCTGGGTCGGCTCGTCGAGGATGAGCAGGCAGGGCTCGGTCGCCAGCCCCCGCGCGAGCGCGACCTTCTGCTGGTTCCCGCCCGACAGATGCCCCACCGGCGCGTCGATCGACGGCGTCCTGATCGAGAACGTCGCGACCGCCTGGTCCGCCAGCTCCCGCTCGCGGGCGAAATCCAGGAAGCCGTTGTTCGAGAGGCGGTCGAGGATGGCGAGGGTCGCGTTCGCCGCCACGGGCATCTCGAGGATCACGCCGTGGCGGCGGCGGTCCTCCGGCACGCAGGCGATCCCGAGCCCGACAGCCTGCGCCGGCGTGCGGATCGAGACGGGCTCCCCCTTGAGCAGGATCTGCCCGGCGTCCGCGGGGGTGAGGCCGAAGAGGACGCGCGCGAGCTCGGTGCGCCCCGCCCCCACGAGCCCTGCCAGCCCGAGGATCTCGCCGGCACGGACGCTCAGGCTCACGCCGGAGACCCCCGAGGCGCGGCAGCCGACCCCGCGAAGCTCGAGGACCGTATCGCCCAGGCCCAGCTCCCGTTTGGGGAAGACCGCCGAGATCTCGCGGCCCACCATGAGGCGGATCAGCTCCGCCCGATCGATCTCCTTCATCGCTCGGGTCGCGACGGTCTGCCCGTCGCGGAGCACGGTCACGCGGTCGGCCAACTCCGCCAGCTCGTCCAGGCGGTGGGAGATGTAGACGACGCCGACCTTGTGGGAACGGAGCTCGCGGATGACGCCGAAGAGGCGCTCGACCTCGCCCTCGGCAAGCGAGGCGGTGGGCTCGTCCATGATGAGGATCCGGGCCTCGGCGCCGAGCGCGCGGGCGATCTCGACCAGCTGCTGCTCGGGCATCGAGAGCGCGCTCACGGGCGCGTCGACCGGGACCCTCGCGCCAATCCGGTCGAGCAGCTCCCGCGCCCGGCTCCGGCGGGCGTCCCAGCGGATTCGCCGCCACGGGCCGCCCCGTTCGGCGCCCATCGCGATGTTCTCGGCGACGCTGAGGTCGGGAAAGAGCGCGGGCTGCTGGTAGATGGCCGCGATGCCGAGCGTCCGCGCGATCGCGGGGCTGACCTCGCCGACCCGCCTCCCCGCGACCTCGATCGTCCCCTCGTCGGCCCGGTGGGCCCCCGTGACGATCCTGATGAGCGTCGACTTCCCCGCCCCGTTCTCCCCGACCAGCGCGTGGACCTCGCCCTCGCGGAGATCGAACGAGACCCCACGGAGCGCCTGCACCCCGGCGAAGCTCTTCCGGATCCCGGCGACGTTCAGGAGCACGCCCATGGGCCGCGATGATACGCGAAAACCGCCCGCCGGTCAAGCGCTTATGCTTATGCTAATACGGGTTAGCATACATACACGAACGATTTCGCGCATCCCCGATCCTTGACAGGCTAATCCTGTTTAGCTACACTCCCGCGATGGTACGGATGAAGGACATCGCGGCGCGGCTGCGCCTGTCGCAGACGACCGTGAGCCACGTCCTCACCGGGAAGCACGAGCACTACCGCATCAGCCCCGCCACGGTCGACCGGGTCCGGAAGATGGCCGAAGACCTGGGGTACCGCTCCAGCGCGCTTGCCCGCGCGTTCCGCGACCGCCGGTCCTACTCGGTGACGCTCGCGGTCGAGGACCTGACCAACCCCTTCTGGACGGGGGTCGCGATCGGCGCCGAGAAGGAGGCGGAGGCGCAGGGGTATCTCCTCGTCGTCTCGAACACCGGCGGGAACGCCGAGCGCGAGCGGCGCGCGGTGCAGATGCTCCAGGAACGGCGCGTCGACGGCCTCATCGTCTCGCCCGTCACCGTCACCGACCAGGCGCTCCTGGAGCTCCGCAGGGACGGCCTCCCCTTCGTCCAGATCGACCGCTCGATCAAAGGCGAGGATGTCCCGTGCGTGCGGACCGACCACGTGGCCGGCTCCGCGCTCGCGGTCGACCACCTCGTCAAGCGCGGCCGGAAGGAGATCGCCTACATCGGGGGCCCGACCGACATCCAGACGTTCGAGTACCGGCTCGAGGGGTTTCGGAAGGCGCTCGGCCGGCACGGCCTGAAGCCCGCGGCGATCCGCCTGATCCCCGCCCAGCCGATGGACGCGCACAAGGCGGTCAAGGAACTGCTCGCCACGAAGCCGCGCCCCACGGGGCTCTACACGGGGAACATCTGGATCACGCTCGGCGCCCTCCGCGCCGTGCGCGACGCGGGCCTCCTCATCCCGAGCGACCTGGAGATCGTCGGTTTCGACGACATCGCGGTGGCCGACCTCTTCCCCTACCCCGTCTCGACGGTCTGGCAGGACGTGGAGGCGATCGGCCGCGAGAGCTTCCGTCTGCTCCAGAAGGTGATGAAGGGCCAGAAGGTCCCGCGCGAGATGCTCATCCCCCCGCGACTCATCGTCCGGTAGCGTCTCTCCCCCGCCATCGGGTATAGTTCTGCAATGTCCGGGAAGGCCGCGGCGACCGTCAAGATCCACTGCCTCTGTGGGAAGTACCCCGTCTTCGCCCGGGACCGGGTGCTCGAGAATCTGGGCAAGGAGCGGTGGAAGTGCACCGCCTGCAAGCGCCGTTTCATCGTCGCCTGCACCCCCGCGACCGGCCAGGGCCACGAGAAATACTGGCCGATCTTCCTCGACGACGTCCCGGTGCGCGGCGACACCCAGGAGATGGGGCTGGTGTCGGTGGGCGCCGAGTCGGCCGAGGTCCCCGCGCACCTCCAGTTCGAGTGCCGCTGCGGCTGCCGTCTGATGGGGGAAGCCCGGATGTACGGCCGGCGGACGCGCTGCCCCAAGTGCGACGCCCGCATCATCGTCCGCCTGGGCTACGAGGGCGACACCGGGAAGCCGATCGCGATCCTCGAGTACCCCGACACGGGCGCTCGATAGCACCCTTAAGGTTTCGGACGCGGCAGGTGGGCGAGTCCGAGCCGCGCCCGCTCGGCCGCCCTTTGGAATTCGGGCGTTTCGGGCATCCACTTCGCGTACTCGAGGATCCGCCGGTACTCCCGCTCCGCCTGCGCGCGATCCCCGTCCAGCACGTGCCCGTTCCCGCGCGCCAGGGCGATCTCCAGTTCGACGTGCATCTGTTGATACTCTTTCACACGAGGACAGCCCCAAGGGCGGTCGTCATCGGTGGATCCGCCGCCCTTCCCGAGGAGGAAATGGAGCTCCTGGGCGAGCGCGCGGGCCGGCGCATGGCGGGGATCCTGCTTCAGCGCCTTCCAGCAGCTCAGCTCGGCATTCTCGAAGTCCCCGGCCATGTACTGCCGCTCCGCCACCCGATAGACCTCGTCCGCATCAGCGCCGAAGAACCGGATCCACGCGTCGCGGAACCACGGCGGGCCCGAGGGAACCGGAGAGGAAGCGAAGTCGGCCGGCAGGAAGCACGCGAGCATGAGGAGGACCGCGACCGCCGCCCGCACCTGCAGCATCCTCCTAGAGGACGCTCCGCCGGGCGGGATTACTTCTTTTCCGTGATCGCCGCGAGCACCTCTTCGGCGATCTTCTTCGCCCCCGCCGCGTTCGGATGGACGCCGTCCTTGACGAAGAGGTCGGCCGTCGCGACCGCGGCGTGAAGGTCGATCACCGGGCAGCCCTGCGCCTTCGCCACCTTCCGGAGGATCGGGATCTGCTCCGCGATCCCCTCCTCCGTGATCCCGAAGCTCGACTTCAGCACCGCGACCGGGATCGCGACGAACACCTTGGGCTTCGACGCGAGCCCCTTGAAGTGCCTAATCATCTCGAGGTAGTCCGCCTCGAAGTCGGCCTTCGACTTCCAGTTCTGCGGCTTCGTGTCGTTCGTTCCGAGCTTGATCACGACGACGTCCGGCTTGAAGTCGGTCGCCTCCGCGAAGGCCTTCTCCTTCCAGTAGGGCTTGTCGCCCTTCTTGAGCAGCGTCGCCCCGCTCACTCCGAAGTTCTTCACCTCGTAACGGTCCCCCAGGAAGCCGCCCAGCACCGCGGGGTAGCAGTTCTTGTCGCGGCCCTCCACCCCGGAACCGAACGTGATCGAGTCCCCCACGCACGCCACGCGGACCTTCTCCGCTTGCAGGAGGGGCAGGATCGCCAGGATCAGCAGGTGGATCTTCATGGGATTCCTCCCTTCATCTAGGTGACGCCTCTCATGGGCTCGGTCCGGCTCGACCGCGCAGCCCTCAGCTGACGGCTGATCGCTGATCGCTGAATTGTGACATGCATCGGGGGGCGTGGGGTATCATTTTCCCGTTCCATCGGAGGCCGCCATGATCTCCCTCGTCGCCGCCCTGGCCTGCCTGCTTGCGCCCTCCTCCCAGGAGGACGAAGCCCTCGCCCGCGGACAGAAGTACCTCGACAAGATCGGGAAGGCGTGGGCCGCGAAGCTCCCCGAGGACCTCCTCTGCGGCTTCTACATGGGCCGCCAGTGGATCGGCTCCATGACGCTCGCCGTCCGGACCGCGCCCGCCGGGAGCGGAGCCGCCTTCGAGTGGGTGATGCAGGCCGAGATGAGCGCCATGGGGCGCGCCACCAAGATGGACGGCCGGGCGCTCGTCTCCGCGAACCTCTCGCCCGTCTCCTCGGAGACCACCGAGACGACCGACGGCAAGATCGAGAAGAAGACGATCGCGGTCGCCGGCGGACGCTGGACCCACACGGTCGACAAAGGCGGCCAGGTGACGGAGAAAAGCGGCGCGATCACCCCGGGGACGACGCTCGAGGCCGCTTTCCTCCCCCTCTTCGGCCTCCCGGACGACGAGACCCTGACCCTCACCTCCCCCGACAGCAAGAAGGGACCCTTCCTGTTCAAGAAGCGGTCCGACCGGCGCGAGAAGAGGTTCGACGGGAAGAAAGGCGAGTACGCGATCCTCGAGCTCGGGCACGGCGGACCGACGGTGGACCTGTGGATCCTCTCGGCCGACGGGAAGGCCCTCGAGCTCGAGGCGGGCGACGCCCCCATCCGCATGCGCCCGATCGCCGCGGCGCAGAAGGGGAAGGCGCTCGACGAACCTCTCGAGCTCCAGACCTATGAGCGCGCCCTCATCGACATGTTCCTCGCGATCAAGAAGAACGACGCCGGCGCGGTCGAGGCCTGCTTCGACTTCGACCGCCTCGCGCAGGAGATGATCCCGGGCTTCAACGACTCGCCGGCCGAGAAGAAGAAGGAGGCGGTCGAGGCGATGCGCGCGCAGATGTCCAAGAACCTCCTCTCGGAGCAGATGCGCAACCAGTTCCCCGACGCGGCGCTCCTCGAGGACGCGATCGCGACCGGCATGAAGTCAGAGGAGAAGGAGGGCATCGCCAAGGTCCGGGTCTTCGGGAAGCAGGTCTGGATGCTGACGCTGCTCAAGGAAGGCGACCGGAAGGGCAAGTGGGTCATCATCGGGATCTCCCAGAAGTGATCCGCGCGCTGGCCGCCCTCCTGATCCTCGCCGGCGCCCCGCGCAGCGCCCGGGTGAGCGGCACGGTGGTCGACGCCGAGACCGGGAAGGCGATTCCCTGCCGCGTCTCGATCCGCGGCGAGAACGGCGCGTTCCACTTCGCGACCTCCGAGGGCAGCGCCCTCCCCTACAAGAAGGACCGGGGCGCGAGCACCGAAGCGCACGTCACGCTCTCTGCCCACCCGTTCGCGATCGATCTCCCGCCGGGGACCTACACGGTCGTCGTCCAGCGCGGGAAGGAATACGTCGCCGAGACGCGCCGCGTGGAGGTGGCCGACCCGCCCGTCGAGCTCGCGTTCAAGCTCAAGCGCTGGATCGATCTCGCCGAGCGCGGCTGGTACTCGGGGGAGACCCACGTCCACCGCCCGCCCGAGGAACTGCCCAACCTGATGCTCGCCGAGGACCTCAACGTCGCCTTCCCCTTCTCCGGCTGGGTGCTCGAGGCGTTCAAGGCGCCGAAGGAGGCGTACAAGGCGGACGCGAAGCCCGTCGAAGTGGACAAGACCCACGTCTACTATCCGCGCAACACCGAGTACGAGATCTTCCGGGTGGGCGCGAAGTCCCACACGCTGGGCGCGGTCTTCATCCTCAACCACAAGACCCCCTTCGAGGAGGGCGTGCCGCCGGTCAAGCCGGTGGTCGCCAAGGCGCGGGCGGAGGGCGCGCTCCTCGAGCTCGACAAGCACAACTGGCCGTGGTCGACCGCGATCGCGGCCGCGCTCCGCGTCGACCTCTACGAGCTCGCGAACAACCACATGTGGGAGACCGACTTCGGCTTCCGCGACTTCTCGCTCCCCGCGCCGGACTACATGAAGATCGAAAAGGACGCGAAGGGGATGACCGAGGCGGGCTGGATCGACTACACGTTCCAGAACTACTACGCGTTCCTCGACGCCGGCCTCCGCATGCGGCCGACCGCCGGCTGCGCCTCGGGGGTCCACCCCGTCCCGCTCGGCTTCGGCCGCGTCTACGTGCGCGTGGAGGGCGAGTTCACCTACGAGGCGTGGCTCAAGGGCCTGAACGAGGGCCGCAGCTTCGTCACGACCGGGCCGATGCTCTTCCTCTCGTACAAGGACGGCCTTCTCTCCGGCACCGCGGAAAGCGCGGTCCCGCTCTCCCGGATCGAGATCGTCGTCAACGGCGAGGTGGCGCGCACGGTGAAGCCGGCCAACGGGCCCGCCCCGCGCGGCGGCTTCCTGAGCGCCGTCCGGGAGACGGTCGCGCCCGAGGGCAGCGGCTGGGTCGCCGTCCGCTGCTTCGAGGACCGGCCGGACAAGCGCCCGCGCTGGGCCCACACGGCGCCCTGGCACGTCGACGTCCCCGGCAAGCCGCTCCGCCCGCGCCGCGTCGAGGCCGAGTTCCTGGTCAAGCGCGTGGAGGACGAGATCGCCCGCAGCGCCGCCGTGCTCCCCAAGGAGGCGCTGCAGGAATACGAGGAAGCGCTGCAGTACTACAAGGCTCGGCTCTCTGAGGCTCGCTGAGGGGAGATCCGTTGATTCCGGATTCCTATCTCCTGATCCCGACGATCTCCCTATCTCCTCAGGCCTTGACCTTGGTCAACTCCCCGCCCTTCGTGCCGCTCCGGTAGATCGCCTCGCAGACCGCCTGCACCTGGCAGGCGTCGGCGAAGGTCGGCACCGAGTAGGCCTTGTCGGGCTGGCCCAGCAGCTGCAGCCCTAGGTGCAGGTACTGCCAGCGGAAGTACTGCAGGTAGCCGTTGATCAGGCCGGGCACCGTGTCGGTGTTCATGTGCCCGTCGCCGCCCGGGTCGGAGAGGTGGATGTGCGTCCAGCCCCGCTCGCGCGAGGCTACTTTGGCCCCGTCCGTCCGCGTGTGCGAGTAGAACTTGAGGTAGCCCTGGTCCTCGAGCTCCCAGCAGAGGCCGCCCCGGTTCCCGTGCAGCGCCGTCTCGAAGAACGCCTTGTGGCCCGTCGAGGTGCGGTTGGACCGGAACGTGACGGTGCAGTTGTTGTCGAAGGTGGCGATCGCCTCGAAGGCGTCGACGGCTTTGCCGGCGGCCTTCTTGTCCGAGCCGCGGACCATCTTGAGGTCCTCGCCGTCGCCGTCGTACACGCGCGTCTGGGCGGACACCTCGGCGATCTTCTTGCCGAGGATGAACTGGACGAGATCGACCTGATGGGCGCCCAGGTCCTCGATCACGCCGCCCAGGCCCTGCTCGGCGTGGAAGCGGAAGTTGCTGCGCCCGCCCCGGCCCCAGTCCTGGAGGAACTCCGAGGTCCCTTCGAAGTAGCCGGACTTGCCGAGGATGGAGCCGTTCTGGACGAGCCGCCGCGCCTCGAGCGCGCCCGGCGCGCCCTGATAGCAGAAGGTGACCATCGTGGGAGTGCCCGCCTTCTTGGCGGCGGCGGCCATCTCCTGGGCCGTCTCGAGCGACGCGCTCAGGGGCTTCTCGCAGACGACGGCCTTGCCGGCCTTGAGGGCCGCGACCGCCATCTCCGCGTGATCCTTGTTCGGGGACGTCACGATGACGAGGTCCGCCTTGCCGATCTCTTTCTCCCAGTTCGTCGACGTCCGGTCGTAACCGTACGCCTTCTGGGTGGACGCGAGCTTCTCGGCGTTCCGGCCCGCCACGCAGTCCATCACGAACTCGATGCCGCGCGGGCGAAGCTGCTGGTTGGCCTCCAGGATGCCACGGGGGTGGGCGATGCCGCCCATGAACCCCTGGCCGATCGTCAGAACTTTGATCTGCTTCATCGTCCGCTCCCTTACTTCCTCTTGCCCTTCTTCTTCGCGGGGGCCTTCTTCGCGGCGGCGGCCTTCTTCGCCTTCGAGCCGAACTTGGCGTTGAGCTTGTCCGCGGCCTTCTTGCACAGGGCGGTCTTCGGCCAAGCTCCATCCTCGAAGCAGAGGTCGATCGTCCACCAGTCGTGCGGGCAGCCCGAATGGGCCGTCAACTCCTTGAGGACCGGCGGGAAGTCGATGAGCGCCGTGCCGATCACCTTGTGGGTGCTCGTCCCGTGCTCGTTGAGCTTGCCGTCGCAGTCGATGATCTGGATCGCGTTGATCTTGCCGCGCAGCTTCTGGGCCAGTTGGAGCATGCCGTCCTTCGAGGTCTCCGCCGGGCCGCCCGAGTGGCGCGCGCCGGCCACGGCGCACATGTAGGCGTGGCAGGTGTCGTACATCGCCCCGAAGTTCTTCTCGCCCACCGCGTTCACCACGGTCACGATGTCGGAGGGCCGGTTGAAGACGAATCCGGGCTCGAACTCCCAGGTCACCTGGATGCCCATGTCGGCGGCCATCCTGCAGACCTGCTGCCAGGACTTGACCACGTTGTCCATGGCCCTTTCCTTGTCGAGGGTCGCCGGCTTGTCCTTCGTACCGAGGATGTCGGGCGGCTGCACCGTGTCGACCCGGAAGAGCGTGATCCCGAGATCGCGGGTGAACTCGAGGTTCTTCTTCACCATGGCCAGGTAGGCCGCGCCGCCGTCGGCGGCGTCGGCCAGGTGCGAGGGGTGGCCCGGGTAGTCCCACATGTCGGTCGCGATGCCGGAGAAGACCAGCCCGTTGGACTCCACCAGGTCCTTCAGGGTCTTCCGGGATTCCTTCGTCGGATGGTTCTCGGGATTGGGGTGCGAGAAGAACGCGCCCAGCTCGAGGCCGTCGAACTTGAGCCGCTTCAGCTCCTTCACCACGTCCCCGAAGGGGACCGGCTTGTCCATGTAGGGTCCGACGCAATACGCCCACGTCCCGATGGAAATGCGACTCATGAGTCCGCCCTCCTAATTCTCTCTCGATCCCTATTTCCTCGCCTTCTTGTGGTCGCCGACGTTGGGGTAGCCCTTCGCGTCCCACGCGTCGGGCCCGAAATAGCGCAGCGTGACGAACGGCTCCGTGCCGGTGTTCTCGACCGTGACCCCCTGCACCGCCGCCTCGTGGGTGATGAAGACCTCGTCCTGGGTCATCTGCCCGAAACGGATCATGACGGGCGTCTCGATCTCGTGGCGCCCGATCCGGCCCTTGCCCTGGACCGCGATGACGCCCGACGCGCCGGTGTCCTTGATCGTCATCCTCGCGCCCGGCTCGATCGTCAGCTCGCGCGCGGAGAACAGCTGCTTCCCGTGGATCCGCCCGTAGACCACCCAGCGGTCCACCCAGCCCTCGCTCTCGGAGCGCTGGACGGCGAGGGGCTCGATGTAGCAGGCGTCCTTGAAGTGGGTGCAGGTGTTGAAGTCCCAGTCGAGCAGGTCGACGATGTAGTCGAGGTCCCTCTTCTTCGAGGCGGGCACGTCCTTCACGAGGAGCTGCCACGGCACGCAGCGGCACTCGACCATCGACTGGAACATCGCGAAGACGTCGCTGCCCCATTGGGGCTCGTAGGTGAGGATCGACCCGGGCGCGTGGAGCACGCGGGGCGGGATGAGCCAGCCCGTGCCGGGCTTCAGGCGGTACGCCTTGCAGAGGTCGAGCATCCCGTTGTCGCCGATGTTCCAGTTCTCGAGGCAGCGGCGCACGTCGGCCCTCGTCGTGCCCGGCTCGAGGCCGTAATACGTGTGGGGGAAGTTGTTCCCCGTGTTGTTGAGCTGCGGGGGGAAGTAGTAGCTCTCGGGCTTGCCCTGCTGGCCGACGGCCTTCGCCTGCTCGTCGTCCTGGTGCATGTGGCAGGGGATGGGGCCCAGGTTGTCGAAGAACTTCGAGTAGACGGGCCAGCGCTTGTACTTCGACCAGATGGCCTTGCCCACGATGCGCTCGCCCTCGGCCTTGACGGCCTCGCGGAGGGTGAAGCGCGCGCCGTTGTGGACGACGTAGCTGAGCCCTTCGTCGGCGTTGCGGTTCTCGTTGGCCGCCTCGGTGGTGGAGCCGAGCCAGCGCTCGTCGATGCCGCCGCGGTGGGCGCCGAGCGCGTAGTAGTCGTCGGGATGCAGCTTGAGCCGCCGGCCGGGGGTGAGGAAGCTGCGCGGCACCCAGCACGGGGCCAGGCGGAGCACGCCTTCGCCCTGCTCGAGGGCCTGGCGCGCGTCGGCTTTCTTGGCGATGTTCGGGACGGCGGCGGCCTTGGCCATGGTCGTTATTCCCCTGCTAATTCGGATTACCTTGAGCCCCGTACTCTCCCGGCGCGACCGGGGACTAGCGGATATATCACCCGCGTCAGATCGGTGCAAGGAAAAGTGAGGGTCGATCACGGGTTCAGAAGGATTTGTTCCCCGCCCGGAAGGCACCCTTGAACAACACGCCATCGGCGTTGTATATAGGAACCGGAGGAACCCTCATGAAGCTCGCCCTGCTCGCCCTGTTCACCCTCGCGCCGCAAGAAGACTGGAAGCCCCTCTTCAACGGAAAGGACCTCGAGAACTGGACCCAGACCGGCAGCGCCAAGTGGAAGGTCGAGGACGGCATCATCCTGGGCGGCCAGGACGGCGACCCGAAGAAGTCCGGGTTCCTCTGCACCAAGGAGCAGTTCCAGGACTTCGAGCTCTCTCTCGACTTCATGATCGACGAGCACGGGAAGTACAACAGCGGGATCTACCTGCGCAACGACCCCATGCCCGCCGGCCAGTCGGGCTACCAGGTGAACATCGGCCGCGCCGAGGTGAAGGAGTACTGCGGCGGCGTGGTCGTCCACAAGGACAAGGGCATCCGCTGGGTCGCCACCGGCGACGAGAAGGACGAGGTCCGCAAGATCAAGGAGTGGAACTCGATGCGGATCCTCGCCAAGGGCGCTCACCTCGAGGTCGAGCTCAACGGGAAGAAGATCGTCGACGTCACCGACCCCGAACCCAAGCCCAAGTTCCTCCAGAAGGGCATCCTCGCCTTCCAGACTTATGGCGCGGAGGGCCACGCCGGCTGGATCAAGCTCCGGAACCTGAAGATCCGCGAGTTGAAGTAGGGCGGTGGCGCAAATCTGCGAGGCAGCTTTACGCCACCCCGGTGGCGTAAAGCTGCCTCGCTGATTTACGCCAACCTGAGACCCTCACGCCGTCGACCGCAGGATCTCGGCCACCGGCTTCCGCAGCATCCGGCGCGTGGGCAGCCACGAGGCGATCAGCCCTGCCAGGCCGCACACCACGAACGTCGCCACGAACGTGATCCACGGCAGCGTGAAGACCACCGGCACTTCCATCAGCACCGCCGCCTGCGCCACGAAGAGATAGGCGAGCAGGAACCCCATCCCGCCGCCCAGGAGGCCGCTCGACACCGTCAGCGTCACCGCCTCCGCCGCGAACATGCGATACAAGTGGCCCCGACGCAGCCCCACCGCCTTCAGCACCCCCACCTCCCAGCGCCGCTCGATCGCCGCCGTCGCCATCGACGCGACCAGCCCGAAGAGCGCGATCGACACCGCCACCCCCAGCAGCATCGCGAACAGGATCTGCGTCGCCCAGTAGAGGACCTCCGCCTCCCGCTTCTCCTCAGCCGCGCACTCGACGCCCAGCCGGTACTGCAGACCGAGACGCTCCCGCACCGAGCGCGCCACCTTCGGCGCGTCGCCGCGGACCTTCACCAGGGCGAAGCCGTCGAACGCCTCCCGCGGCGCCGCCTTCGACATGCGATCGAACGCCTTCCGGGACAACAACAACCCCGATCCCTGCGCGTTCCCTGCCCGCGCCCGGAAGTTGCCGAAGCCCGGCAGACCCGCCGCCACCGCCTCGATCCGCACCCGCGCCTCCGACTTGTCCCCGCCCAGCCGGAACGTGAGCCGCAGGAGATCCCCCTTCTTCACGTCCAGGTGGCGCGCCATCGAGAGGCTCACGATCGCCGGCGCGTTCTCCCCATCCCCGGGATCCTCCGCCAGCTTTCGGAATGCCGACGCGTCCCCTTCCTCAAGGGGCACGGGCCCGCCCGAGAACGTCTCCGCCAGCGTCGGATCCACCCCGTGCGGCACCACCCAGAGGTGCTTCATCCCCACGAGGTCCGCCGCAACCACGTCGTACGCGATCCCCTCCTCCGACCGCCCCCGCAGGTGCAGCGCCTGGGCGACCCGCTCGACGCCCTCCATCCCTCGGAGGGCGTCCGCCAGCCCCTCGTCCTTCGGATCGTGCAGGTTGATCCGCAGGTCCGCGCCCACCTTCCGGTCGATGAACGAGAGCGACGTCCGGCTGAAGAGCGCCACGAGGCTGGCGAGGAAGAGCACGAACGAGACCGAGAGCGCGAACATCATCGACGTCGTCGCGTTGCGGCGCCGGTGGCGCGCGAGGTTGCGCCCCGCCAGCTCCGCAGCCGGGCCGAAGAATCTCCCGAGAACGGCCAGCACGAGGCGTTCCACGAACGGCGCCGCCGCGACCGCCACCATCGTGAAGCCGATCAGGATCACGACGAGCAGCCCGAGCGCCACTCCGCCGATCAGCGACGGATCGCCAGAAAGGACCGCCGTCGGCAGCAGGAAGAACACCACCCCCGAGATCGCCGAGAGCGCCGCACCCCCGAGCAAGAGCGGCCGGCTTACGCTCCCCTCCTCCGCCCGCGGCGCGATCTGGCCGCGCCGCATCGGGTCGAGCGCGTCCACGATCCGCCACCGCGTGGAGCGGATCGCCGGGACGAGCGCGCTCACGACCGAGACGATCACCCCGGCCGAGAGGCAGAAGCGCACCGTGGCGCCGGAGAACTCCAGCGGGATCGTCCCCGCCGCCCCGCCCATCGCGAGCCCCGCGACGGCCAGGATCGCCCGCGCGAAGAGGAGCCCGCCGAAGACCCCCGGCGCGACCCCCATGAGACAGAGGACCAGCGACTCGGCCAGCACCATGGCGAAGATGTGCCGGCGCTTCGCCCCCAGCGTCCGGAGGATCGCGTGCTCGCGGATCCGCTCCTCCACGCTCACCGAAATGAGCGAGTAGACCAGCAGCGCCGTGATCGCCAGCGCCACGATCGCGAAGATCCCGAAGACCGCGCGGAGCGGGCCGCTCACCTGCTCGAACGCCGTGATCGCCTCCGCCTTCGGAAGCGAGACCGCCCACTTCGGCCCCAGCCCCTCGGCGATCGCCTCCCCTACGTCCTTGAGCGCCAGCACGCTCTTCCGGAGATCGCGCGCGTCGTAGTACGACTTCGGGCTCCGCAGCGCGCCGGCCAGGAGATGGACCCCCTTGGGCTCGACCAGCGCCTTCCGCGCCGTCTCGAGATCCAGCACGACGAAGTCCTTGAGATGCTGCGGGAAGACCAGCTGCCGCGTGATCGTCTCCCCCCGCCTCAGCGTGGCCTTCCCGATCTCGATCGTCTTCTCGTCCTTCAGGTGATGGGCGAGCGATTCGCTGAGGGCGCAGACGTCCAGCCCCAGCGCCGGCCACGGGGTGAAGCCGTCGATCCCGAGCTCGCGCTCCCGGGCGGGATCGATCCCGATGACGAGCGCAAAGCGCATGTCGTTCCCTGCCTGGATCGGCCGGACCCCGAAGAGTCGGGGGCTCAAGCCGGCGAGGCGCCCGTCGCCGCCCACCCGCATCTCCACGTCGGCCGGGTCGAATGCCTCGGGCTGGTGCCACTCGGAGCCCTCGCGGCGGATCGTGAGGTCGGCCTTCCCCGCCTGCAGCGAGACGAGATCGACGTACGAGACCGCCACCGACTCGAGACCCACGTGCACGGCCGTGAGCAGCCCGAGCGTGCAGAAGACGCCGAGCACGCCCATCGCGGTCCGGGTCTTCCGCCGGGCGAACCCGCGCAGCACGTATTTCAGGATCATGCGGAGACCGGCTGGTCGCTCTCGACCTTCCCGTCACGAAGGCGGACCACGCGCGAGCTGACCGCCGCGACGGCCGCGTCGTGGGTCGCGACCATGAGGGTCACCTTCTCCTCCCGGTTGAGCTTCTGGAGGAGGGCGAGAATCTCCTTCCCGGTCGCGCTGTCAAGGTCGCCCGTCGGCTCGTCGAGGAGGACGAGCGCGGGATCGTTCGCGAGGGCGCGGGCGATCGCGACCCGCTGCTGCTCGCCGCCGGAGAGCTCGGCCGGCTTGTGGTCGGCCCGGTCGCCCAGGCCGACGCGCGCGAGGAGCGCCGTCGCCCGCTCGTGCCGCTGGCTCTTCGAGCGGCCACCGAACTGCATGGGGGTCTCGATGTTCTCCCGCGCGGTCAGGGTCGGGATCAGGTTGTAGAACTGGAAGACGAAACCCAGGCGGTCGCGGCGGAGGTCGGTGAGCGCGTCGTCGGAGAGGCGGGAGATCTCGACGCCGTCGACCCACACGCTGCCCCGCGAGGGGAGATCGATGCCGCCGACGAGGTTTAGGAGGGTCGTCTTGCCGCAGCCGGAAGGGCCCATGACGGCGACGAACTCGCCGCGCTGGACGCTGAAGTCGACGCCGCGGAGGGCGCCGACGGCGTTCGTGCCCAGGACGTACGCCTTGTGGAGATTCTCCGCGCGGACGGCCGGGGCGTCGCTCATGGGAGGGACTACCGGCCCCGGCGCACGCCGGTTTCAGCCTACTTCTCGACCGCGGCGATCACCTTCCGGACGAGGTCCTTCTCGTAGTCCTTGGCGTACTTGTTCCCGTCGCCCAGGCGCACGAAGACAAGGTCGAGGCTGGAGATCAGGTAGCCGTGGTTGTTCTTCGCGCCGGCGGTCTGGACGAAATCCTTGGGCGCGTCGGGGTGGCGCGGCCCGACCCACCACTGGGCGCCGTAGTCGGCCTTGATCTTCTGCCCGGTCCACGCGAAGTCGTAGTAGCTCGCGGGGACGATCTGCTTCCCGGCCCAATCCCCCTTATGGAGAGCCAAATGGCAGAAGCGGGCGTGTTCGCGGGCGTTCGTGTGGAGGCCGCTGAAGCCCTGGTCGAAGGGGCCGATCTTGCCCTTCCCGCCGATCTGGGTCCACGACTCGGGCCTCTCGCCGATGGGGTCGAGGACGCGCTCCTTGAGGAACGGGTAGAGATCCTTCCCCATCGCGCGGTTGAAGACCAGGACCAGGTGGGCAACGCCTGCATTCGAGTAGTTGTAGACCTCGCCGGGGTTGCCCTTGAGCTTCGCGAAGGGCGAGCCCTCGACCTTTCCGAGCGAGAACTCGAAGGGCGCCTCTGGGGGCACGGCCTCGGTGCCGATGCCGCTGGCCATGTTGAGCAGATGGCGCACGGTGATGTCGGCCTTGCGCGGATCGGGAAGCGGGAGGGCCTCGGGGAGCCACTCCTCGGTGCATACCTTGGTGTCGAGCGTGATCTTCTTCCCGCCAGGAAGCTTGCCCTCCTCGCTGTCCTTCAACAGGAGCCCAAACGCGACGCTGGTGTAGGACTTCGAGCTGGAGTAGATGTTGAAGGCCTTGTTCCGCTCGCAGCCCTTCGACCACTCGCCCACGATGTACCCGCGACGGATGACGAGAAGCTGCGTGGCGCCCTCCTGGGCGGCGTT
Source organism: uncultured Planctomycetales bacterium (assembly GCA_964604905.1). Taxonomy (GTDB): domain Bacteria; phylum Planctomycetota; class MHYJ01; order MHYJ01; family JACPRB01; genus JACQFK01. The sequence goes on along the minus strand of CAZSCC010000359.1, from coordinate 3,644 downwards.
GAGCTCCCACGCCTCGTTCAGTCGGTCCCAGTCGACGCCGGCGGTCTCGCGGATCCTCGCCTTCTCGGCGGCGCCGGGGATGCCGCTCTCGGGGAGGAGCGTGCGCCATCCGCCCTTCTCCTCCGGCGGAGGGAAATAGTCGGCGAGCTTCGGCTTGTCCTGGGCGAAGAGGCAAAGGGCGAGGGCGAGAAGCGCGTGCATGGGTTCCTCCGTCTCAAGGGTTGGACCCCTTTATAACGGAGGGTGGGTCGGCCAAGTTGCGGAGCCCGGATGGGCTCCCGCTCAGCTGGCCCGCACCCACCTCGACGTGGGGGGCGGCGGACCGCTCGGGAGGAGCCTCCCCAGGTCCCGGGCGTAGGAGATCCGGATCTGGAAGACGTGGGCGTCGAGCTCGCGGGACGGGAGGCGCCGCTCCTGGAACCGAAGGATCGCCTCCTCGAGCCGGGGAGCATAGGGCTCGATCAGGGAGCTGAATTCGACGGGAGCGGCTTTCAGGTCCTCCCTCAGCTCGGAAAGGAACTGCTCCGCTCTCTCCAGACTGGTCCGCTCGTCCATCGTCGCCCTCCACAGGCTCATAGCCCGCGGAGCGCCCGGTGTTACGGGAAGCGATCAGGCCGTCTGAAGCCCGCGCATCGTGCCCGTGCTCGTGGCGAAGCGGTCCGTCTCCAGGCCCAGCCGCTGCAGCATCGAGACGAACAGGTTGGGCAGCGGGTAGTTCCGCTCGAGGTCGAAGACGAGGTGCTGGCCGTGGCGGAAGCCTCCGCCCGCCATCAGCACCGGCAGGTTGGTCGTCACGTGCGTGTTCGCGTTCCCGAGATTGCTCCCGTAGAGCACCATCGTCCGGTCGAGCAGCGTCCCGCCCTCCTCCTTCGCGCCCTTCAGGCCCGCGAGGAGGTCGGCCAGCAGCCTCATGTGCTCGAGGTCGATCGCCTCCAGCTGCTTGATCTTCGCCGCCGACTTTCCGTGGTGCGAGAGGTTGTGGTACCCGTCCTTGATGTCGGTCCCCTCGAGCTCGATCGCGGGCGAGTTGACGCTGTCGAGCATCAGGGTGATGAGGCGCGTCGAATCGGTCTCGATCGCGAGCCGCGCCATGTCGTACATCAGGCGGACCCGGCGGAAATACTCGCGCGGGGTCGCGGGGTCCTCGGGTGCCTTCCCGCGCGGCGCGGGCTTCGGCACGTCCTCCCACTCGCGGGCCTTTTCCAGGCGCTTCTCGAGATCGCGGACGCCCGTGACGTACTGCTCGAGCCGCTCGCGGTCGCGCGGACCGACGCCGCCCTGCAGGCCCTTCACCTGGTCGGCCACCGCGTCCATGATGCTCCGGCCGAGCTCGAGGCGGCGGATCTGCGCCCGCACCTCCTCGGGGCTCCCCTGGAGGAAGAGCTTCGCGAAGACCGCCGAGGGCTTCTCCTCGCAAGGGATCAGCACGCCCGCCGCGGTCCACGAGAGGCTGCGCTGGCCGCTCTGGATGTTGACGCCCAGCGTCATCGACGGGAAGCGCGTCAGGTGGCCGATGTACTGCGCCGCGTACTGGTCGAGCGAGATCGTGTTCCGGAAGCCGCCGTTCGACGGATGGGGCGCGCAGGTGAGGAAGCAGTTGTCGGCCGGATGGCCGCCGTCGACGTCGGGGTGCATGACGCCGCTGAAGACGCTAAAGTCGTCCCGGTGGGACTTCAGGGGCTCAAGCGTGGGCGAGAGGGCGTAGCCGCGGCCGGCCTGCGCGGGCGCGGGGAAGAATTTTTCGGGCAGGAGGCCGAGGTTGTTGCAGATCGCCAGGATCCGCCGGGGAGGCGTGCGGCCCTCCGCGCCACGAGCCATCGAAGGCAGCAGGGGGAGCGCCATCGCCACGCCCGCGCCGCGCAGGAAGCGGCGGCGGCTGAATCGCTGGCTCATCGGCATCCCTCCATCATCTCCTATTTACGCTGGAAAAGCCCGCTCATCACGATCTCGCGCACGATTGTCCGTACGCCGTAGCCGGAATGGGCGGCCCGGTCCAGGATCGCCTCCACCCGATCGCGGTCTCCGAACCTCACGGGCGCGCCGGTCGCGTAGACGACCAGCTGACGGACGAGGTTGCGGGCGATCTGCCGCTCGTCCTTGAGCAGAAGGCGCTTGAGCTCGAGGACGTTCTTGAACACCCCTCCGCCGGGCAGCTCGCCCGAGGCGTCCACCGGCAGCGCGTCGTGGAACTCGAACGGCTGCCCGTTCTTTCCGAACCCGACGGCGGGCTTGCCCTCCCCGAGCGCGCGGTAGCGGTCGCGCCAGCCTCCGAAAACGTCGAAGTTCTCGAGCGCGAATCCCGCCGGGTCGATCTTCAGGTGGCACGTCGCGCAGGACTTGAGCGTGCGGTGCTTGTCGAGCTGCTCGCGGATCGTCCTGGCCCCGCGGATGTCGGGCTCCACCGCCGGCACGCTGGGGGGCGGCGGGGGCGGCGGCTGGCCCAGGATGCGCTCCATGATCCAGACCCCGCGGAGGACCGGCGAGGTCGTCGTCCCGTTCGCGGTGACCTTGCAGACGGAGGCCTGCGTCAAGAACCCTCCGCGCGGGCTGTCGGGCGGGAGCGCCGCCCGGCGAAGCGCCACCCCCTCGACCGGCGGCAGGCCGTAGTGGGCGGCCAGGCGCTCGTTGACCATGACGAAGTCCGACGCGACCACGTTCCGCGCGGGCAGGTCGCGGCGAAGGAGTTCGGCGAAGAACGCGCGCGGCTCCTCGTCGGCCGAATCGACCAGGAGGTCGTCCAGGTAGTAGTCCGGGTAGAGCGCCGCGTCGGGCGAGGTGGCGTTGATCCGGCGCAGGTCGAGCCAGTAGTCCAGGAAGGCGTCGACGAAGCGGCGCGAACGGGGGTCGTCGAGCAGGCGGTCGACCTGCGCGCGGAGGACGTCCGGCTTCACCAGATCCTTCGTCACGCGAAGCGCCTCGTCCGGCGCGGAGTTGATCAGGAAGCAGGAGAGGCGCGACGCGAGGGCGGCGGCGGCGAGCGGCCCGGGCTTCTCTTCGAGGCAGACGAAGGCGGGGGAGCAGAGCACGGTCGAATAGCCGGCGATCATCGCCTCGGCGAACGGGGCGCCCGCGTCGAGCGCCTTCCGGACGACGCCGAGGAAGGGGGCCGATTCCCCCTCCGCGACCGGCCGCCGATACGCTTGGGCAAGGAACCCCTTCATCAGGCGCTCGGCGTCGGCCATCGGGTCGGATCCGGTCGCCCCGTCGCCGAAGAGGATGCGGTGGCCCGCGGGGGGCCAGGCGTCGAGGATCGGGCCCTCCACCTCCAGCCACTTGTAGGCCACGCCCGGCGTGCCATCCTTCTCGGCGAGCGGGTTGTGCCAGTTGGGCGGCCGCGAGCGGAAGAGCCGCGATGGGTCGGGCCGGATCGTCTCCCCCTTGAGGAGATAGACGTCCAGCTCGGCGACGCCGGGGTCGGGATGGACGTCGAACGCGCCCAGGCGGCGCAGTTGGCGGGGCGGGGTCTCGGAGTAGAGCGTCACCGGCTCGGATCGCCGTCCGCGCGAGACCGTGTCCAGGTCGGGGACCCACCACTTGGCCCCCTTCCCCGGTCCGACCCAGACCGAGAACGCCGAGAGGCGCACCCGATAGCGCCCCGCCATCGGCGCCTTGAACTCGTTGAACTTCGGCTCGAGGGGCTCGTA
>CAZSCC010000358.1:0-2286 GCA_964604905.1 uncultured Planctomycetales bacterium | reverse complement strand
GTCGTTTTCGCCTTGGTGCCACAGGATTCCGCGGATGCCGTGGGTCAGCTTCGCCTGCTGCACGCGCCACAGCATCCGGCCGTAAATCGTGCTGAGGTCGGTCGGATCGGCGGCGTTGCGCTGGTGCTGGTCAATGCGCGTTCCGCCGACAGCGGCGTTGATGATGAAAATGGGTACCTTCTGGCTTTCGAGCAGCCGCTTGGCCAGTTCCATGCCCCACCAGCCCAGCTCCGCCTTTTCGCCTTTCTGGGCCTTCCAGACCGGGTTGCACCACAGGTTCGACGGCGCGGCCTTCGCGTTGCCGGGCGGGCGGCCGTAGCTGCGGATCCATTCGTGGGTCTCCGGCGGGGACTTCTCGCCGGTGTCCGTCGCCAGCGCGTTCGATTGGCCGTCGATCAGGTAGGCGTCGCCGCAGACGATGTTGCTCACCGAGTGCAGCACGGTGTCCTTGCCGACGCCGAACTCCACTTTGTACTTGATCAGCCCCGGCTTGAGCTTCATCGCGAAGGCGTAGGACTTGTCCGCCCCGGGCTTGGCGGTCTCGGTCTTCAGGAGCGTGTCGTCGGCGTAGAGCTTGAGGAAGACCGAGTCGGCGGCGTCGGCCAGCGTGCCGTTGTAATGGAGCGTGCCCTCGTTCTTGTCGTCGCGCGCGTAAAACTGCCCGTCCTCCGGCTTCTCGTCCTTCGCCGGCGCCCGCTGGGCCCAGGCATCCTTCTGCGGCTCACGGACCTTGATCGTGGCCGAGAGGACGGTCTTGGCGCCGCCGTTGTCGACGGCCACCGTGACGGTCATCTCGCCGCTGTTCTGGGCCCGCCTGAGCACAAGCTTCCCGGGCAGAACCTCCTGGATCACCGCAATATCCGAAACCGTCCAGGAGGAGTTCAAACGGCCGGCGCCCTTGGCTTCCATCTCGGCGAGATTGGAGATCTGGGGGACCACCTCGATCGCCTCCCGTCCATCCCAGGCGGCCGGCGCCTTGAGGGTGAAGACCGGCTCCTGGATGTCCTCCTTGATCGTGACCGGGATGTCCCGGGTCTTGGTTTCACCCGCATAGATGGCCTTGAACTGGAGAGTCAGGGACTGGTCTCCGGTCACACGGCCGGCATCGAGGGTGAACTGGGGGTGGTCCGTGGCGACGACCGTCTCACGGCCTCCGCTCTTCAGGATCCAGTAGATCTTCTGGGCGCCTCCGGCCGCGGCGGATACCGTGGCGTTCTTTCCCTCCAGGATCGTGAGGCTTTCCGGCGAGACCGAGAAGACGTCCCCCGGCTGCACCAGGTGCCCGACCAGCGTCTGGAGGGGCTTCTGGTTCTCGTACTGCAGCTTCACCCAGTCGGCGGAGCGCGTGACCTTGGAGATGCGGACCTCGTCGATGTCGCCGACGAAGCGGTAGGTGTTGTACCAGCCGCCCAGATACATCCGGGCCGGATTCTTGATCGACAGCGGGGAGTTCGTTGAGTTGGAGACCCCGTCGAGGACTCCGTTCACGTAGACCTTCGACTCCCCGCTCTTATACGTGTGAACCACGTGAATCCACTGGGCCATCGGAAGCTTGCTGGCGCCCCGGACGTCCCCGCCGGAAAAGTAGCAATCCATCCTGATATGAGGGGGGCTGGAGAACTGCATCACCACCTTGCCCTGGCCCTGCTCGTTTCCCCAGGCCAGGATGGTCGCATTCGGCTTCTCGGCCCGGATCCATGCCTCGGAGGAATGGGGGCTGGAGCCGGAAGGGTAGGCGGCGATCTTTTCCCCGGCGTTGATGCCCTTGCCTCCGTCGAAGCGGCGGCTCCTGCCGATGAGGCCGGGGGACGAAGTGGTCCCGGTATCCTTCGATTCGAGCGTGCCGACCTCGTCCCTCACCGGATCGCTCATGTGCCACACGCTGAGGTATCCGTTGGACTCATTGAAGACCGCGGGTCCGCTGGACTCGCTGGCGGCGTCGGCCCGGCCCCAATGCATCCGGATCTCCTGGCGCGCGTTGCCTTTGATCGTCGGCAGCCTCACCCAGAGGCACGCGGTTCCCCGGGCCGCATCCCACTCCTCCACCTGGTAGGCGAGGGGTTTGCCGTCGGCGGAAAAGCGGACGTCCTCGCCGCCGGGCTTCGTCTGGCTGAAGTCGAAGAAGTCGCGCTGCAGCCGCACTAGGACCGGGAAGCCCTCCAGCGAAGCCGAGGCGGGCAGGTTCGCGCCCTCGGGAGTCGTCAGCAGGTGGAGCGAGCCTGAATGCGTCCAGTCCCGGTAGGGATGCGCCGCTTGAGGGGGCTGCTGGGCGGCGAGCGTGAGCAG
>CAZSCC010000357.1:0-2127 GCA_964604905.1 uncultured Planctomycetales bacterium | reverse complement strand
CGGCGGCCTCCGTCTCGCGGAGCTTGGCGGCGTCGGGCACGGCGGGCCGCGCCGGCGGCTTCACGGCCGGTTCCACGGGCGCGGGCTCGGGGGGCTTCACGACAGGCTGGGGTTGGGGCGGCTCCGGGGGCTTGGGGACCTCGGGTTTCGGGACCTCCGGCTTGGGGATTTCCGCGACCTTGGGCTCGGTTTCCCTGAGCCAGCGGGCGGTCGTCTGGCCCTGCGCCGTGTCGGCGTAGTCCTTGGCGAACTCCGTATACCGGCGACGATTCTCGTCGTCAGCGAACCGACCGGCCTGGGCCTTGATCTCGTCTAGCTTGCGCTGCGCCTCCTCCTGGCGGAGCTCCTCGCGCGTCTTCGGGCGCGGCGCGGGCTCCGCCGGCCGAGGCTCGGGTTCGCGAGGCCGGGGGACTTCAGGGCGCGTCTCTTTCGCCGTGACGGGCGGGGGCCCGACGGGCTTGGACCCGCCCCCGCTCATGGCGACGGCGAGGACGATCACGAGCACCACGGCCGCCACCACGCCTCCCACGACGAGCGGGGTCGAGCTTGACTTCGAGCGCGTCGTGGCGCGGTACGTCCCGGGCCGTTGTCCGTGCCGCTGCGCCCGGTACCGCTCCCGGGCCTCCCGCGCCATGGGCAGCGCCACCGCGCTTTGCGCCGCCTCCAAGGCCTGACTTGCTGGATTGCGGCCGCCGAGCACGAGTTCGAGATCCGTCACCAGCTCCGAGCAGTCCCGGTAGCGGTCCTTCGGCTTCTTGGCCATCATGTTCCGGATGACGTGGACCACCCCGTCGGGGATGCCGTCCCGGATGTCGCGGGGGTCGGGGATCTGCTTGTTCAGGTGCTGGGCGATGAGCTCGATCGCGGTCGTCCCGTGGAAGGGCGTCTCACCCGTCACCAAGTGGTAGTACGTCGCGCCGAGGCTGTAGATGTCCGCGCGGCCGTCGATCCCCTTGTCCCCCTTGGCCTGCTCCGGCGCGATGTAGTGCGGCGTCCCGAGGGCGACCCCCGTCACCGTCCGGAACGTCTGCGCCTCGTCGATGTTCTTCGAGAGCCCCATATCCAAGATCTTCGCGACGCCCTCTTTCGAGACGACCACGTTGTCCGGCTTGATGTCGCGGTGGATGAAGCCCTCCCCGTGGGCGTACTTCAGGCCGTGCGCGATCTGCAGGACGATCTTCGCGGCCTCATCGGGGGGGAGGAACTCCGTGCGCTTGATCCTCGCCCCGAGCGTCTCCCCCTCCACGTACTCCATGACGTAATAGTGGAATCCCTTGTCCTCGCCGTCGGCCCCGGCTTTCACGATATTGGGATGGTCGAGCTTCCGGGCGGAATCGACCTCGCGCATGAACCGCCGGACCGCGTCCTCCTCCCGGGCCGCGACCTTGGGGAGGACCTTGAGGGCGACCTTGTTCTGATCCGCATCCTCCACGAGGTAGACGGCCCCCATGCCGCCCTCGCCGAGCTTCTTGATGATCCGGTAGGGGCCGAGGCGCTTGGCCTCTTCGCGCTGGGTCTGGAGCTTGCGTTCGATGTTCTCCCGCATGCCGGCGGGCATCACTCCCTGGCTGACAAGGATGTCGCCGAGCGGCACGGGATTCCCGCGCGTGGCGCTCTCGACTTGAGCCCGGCGCGCCGACGCGAGCTGCTCCTCGGTGACGTTTCCCGCCTTCAGGAGATGCTGCGCGAAGGCCTCGTCGGGCGGCCGGTCGGCCATGAACGATGTCCTCCCGTTCCGCGAGTATTGCACCGCGGCGGATCGCGGTCAAGCGCGGCGCAACCGGCCCCCCTTTGAGGGTCGATGACGCACCCCGTCGAGTGTTCCACTTTACACGACGGAACCGTTCCGTCCACGAATTCCGGTAATTCCGGTTTCTTGGAGGACCCGCGATGCCCAACCCGGTCGACCCAGCCGAGCCCGTCGATCCCACCCGCGTCCGGAAGCTCCCGGCGCACTTCGCCTGGGCGGACCATCGGCTCCGGGAGCGGCTGGCCGCCCTCACGCTCGCGGAGATCGCGCTCCTTTTCTTCCTGCATCTGACCGCTGACAAGAAGGGCTGTTCCTTCTGGGCAGAGTCGACCATCGGGAAAAAGATCGGGCTCACGGAGGGCGACGTCATCGAGGCG
>CAZSCC010000356.1:0-4573 GCA_964604905.1 uncultured Planctomycetales bacterium | reverse complement strand
AGGAAGGTCCCGAAGAACGGGTAGAGGAACCCCGTCCGTGTGAAGGCGAGGCCGAGGATCGCGTCCGCCCCGCTGTAGCGCGTGACGAAGGCGAGGCCCAGCATCGGGACGATCGCGAGAAGCGGGATCGTCATGCGGCGGCAGGTCGAGAGGAAGCTCCTTCCGAAGTCGCGCGGCGCTTGGCGGAGCAGGAGCGCCGTCACGATGCACGCGATCAGGACGCCCGTCCCCGTCGCCGAGAACCACTTCGTCTCGTAGACCGCCCCCTCCGCCTTGCGCTTCTCCTCGACCGGAGGCACGCGTTCGACCTGCTTGTCGAGCCCGGGGACGGCGATCTTCGGGTTGGCCCAGGGCCTCGAGTCGAGCTTGAACTGCACCTTCATCAGGCCCCAGCCCACGACGAAGACGAAGAGCACGAGGAAAGGGAGCCACGCGTTGAAGACTTGGCCCTTCGTATACGTCTTGGCCGTCGCGGATTCCTTCTGCTCCTCCTCGGGATACCGCCAGATGCGCTTCGGCTTCCAGATCTTGAGGAAGATCGCCATGGCGATGAGGGAGACCGCCCCGGCGATGATGTCGACGAGACCGACGTTCAGGTAGTTGCCCCAGACGAACTGCGTCGCCGCGAACGAGACGCCGCAGACGAGGATCGCCGGCAGCACCTCGAAGGTCTCCTTCCACGGGACCATCGTCCGGACGAGCCAGAGGGGGACGATGAGGGAGGTGATGGGGAGGATGCGCGCGTTCATGGCGCTCAGGTCCTCGATCCGGAGGTCGGTGACTTTTTGAAGCATGACGAGCGGCGTGCCGAGCGAGCCCCAGGCGACGGGGGCGGTGTTGGCGATCAGGCAGAGGACGGCCGCGGGGAAGGCGCGGAAGCCCAGGCCGACCAGGAGCGCGGTCGAGATGGCGACGGGCGTGCCGAAGCCCGCGGCGCCCTCCATGATGGCGCCGAACGAGAAGGCGATCATGAGGGCCTGGAGGCGCCGGTCGGCGGTGAGGCCGGCGATGGAGGACTTCATGATCTCGAACTTCCCGGTGTCGACAGCGATCTGGTAGAGGAACATGGCGGCGAAGACGATCCAGCCGATCGGCAGCAGGCCGTTGGCGGCGCCCAGGAGGAAGGACTTGATGGCCATGCCCCAGGGCATCCCGATGAAGAGGGTGGCGACCAGGATGGCCGAGACGGCGCCGATCGCGGCGGCGCGGGGGGCGGACTGCCGGAAGGCGGTGAGCGAGAGGAGGAGGAGGACCACGGGGATGGCCGCGACGAGGGCGGAGGGGAGCCAGTGCCAGCCGTGGGGTTCGTAGACCTGGGTCCAGCTCATGAAGCCCTCCGTTATAGAACACGGAGGGGTCGGGTGGGAACGAAATCACTACCGGCCGAGGGCGCGAAGCTCCCCGTCGCGCAGCCCCACCAGGACCGATTCGCCCGAGGGGGCGACCCGGAGCTCGCCGTAGCGCGCCTGGGCGTAGCGCTCGGCATGGCCTTCCTGGAAGAAGTAGGATTCGGCCCCCAGGCGCACCTGGTCGCGCACCCGGTAGCGAAGAAGACGTTCCCCCGCCGCCAGCGGCGCCGCCCTGTGGTGCACCCGCACGAACTGCGCCACGCCGTCCGCGTCGAGCGTCATCACCAGGTGGCCGTCCTCCCGGGGGCCGTCCTGCCGGAACCGGCCGGTGATCTCGTAGTTGAGCACCATGTAGTCGCCCTGCATCAGCGACCGCGGGTCGCGCGGCGCCAGTTTGAGGTACATCCGCGTCCCCGAGTGGAGCACCGACTCCTTCTGCAGGATCAGGAGGTTCATCGCGACGAGCACCCCGATCGTCAGGAGCCAGAAGAGCAGGCGCTTCATGCGGCCTCCTTCCGCGCCCAGGGGCGGCCCGCGAGGAGCCGGCGCGCCCCGAGCAGCACGAGCCCGCTCCCCATCAGGAGCGCCGACTTCATCCCGAGATCCATCTCGAGCGAGTAGTAGAAGTACCCGAGGAATCCGGCGAAGGAGGCGATCCCCAGGCCGACCAGCAGGCGCTCGCGCCGGTGATAGCCCAGGACGAGGAGGCCGATCGCGGCCAGCAGCCCCGGCGCGCTGAAGGCGCCGAGGACCAGTGCCGCCAGGATCGCCAGAAGCGAGGGCTCCCGCCGGCCCCCGATGCGCATGAAGAGCGCGCTCAACCCGGCCGCCAGGATCACGCGGGCCGGCCAGTCCGTCGTCTCGAGCTTCATCTCCCCGATGCAGAAGGTCGCGAGCAGGCCCGGCCCCGCGAACGCCAGCGCGAAGGCCAGCGGCCGGAGCGACGGGCGCAGGCCGCGGCGGAGGAAGAGCGAGCCCAGCGCGATCACCTCCAGCGCGAGGAGCGCGTGTAGGCCGTGATGGAGTTTCGCGTCGATCAGCCAGCCCTCGATCGCAACCAGCGCCGTCAGGCAGGAGAGGAAGCGGTGGGCCGGGTCGCGGTAGATCGGGTAGAGCACGACGGCCAGGACCGTCGCCAGCCCCGTGATCGCGATCGCGCTGTCCGCCTGCTCGCCCATCCCGACCAGCGCCAGCGCGTGGCCCGCCATGCTCATCGCGAGCGCGAACTGGACGGGGAAGACGCGGTTCGAGGTCCAGCGCAGGCCGGTCGCGACGGCGATCAGGACCAGGCCCTCGGTGAGCAGGGCCTGGTGCCTCCAGCCCCCCAGGATGACGATGGATCCGATGAAGAAGACCGCGGCGAGCCAGGCGCCCGTGCCCGAAAGAACCTGGAGGTGGAGGGGGATCCCCGGCTTTTCGAGGAGCGTCCGCGCGGCGGGGGTCTTCGCCGCGTCGAAAAGCCCGCGCGCCGAGAGGCTCTGCAGCACGTCCCGGGTCGAGCTACGCATGGGCGTCCTCCTTCATCCGCCGGCCGAGCGCCCGCAGGCCCACGACCGCGCCGCTGAAGACCCCGAGCGTGACCATCCCCATGAGGAGGAAGGCGCCCGCCGCCTCGGAGACGTCGAAGACCCACTTTCCGACGAGCGCGACGATCACCGAACAGAAGCTGAGCGCCGCGACGGCGACCGCGCGGAGGTCGGGGACGCGGCGGACGTAGAACGTGAGCGCCGCCGCGTAGCAGCCGAGCAGGAGGGGGACGGCGGCCAGCGCCGGAATCGAGAAGCCCCGGTACGCGACGATCATCCAGAGGACGGGGATCGTGAGATAGACGAGCGACGAGCCCCAGAGGAGAGGCCGCGTCCACTGCGGCTGCACCCAGGCGGCCTTCCGCGCGGCGGCGAACTCCAGGGCGGCGAGCACGGCGAGATTGATGCCGGCCAGGACGAGCCACATCGTCGACGCCTGAACCGCCATCTGATCCTGATAAAGGATGACTCCCGTGTTGACCACGGCGAGCCAGAGGATCCAGAGGGCCGCGAAGCGCGAGAGGAGCACCCAGCCGACGATCAACGCCGCCCAGCCCGCGAAGAGTTCCCACGCGTCCGCTCCCGTCTGGTAGACCTGGCCGAAGACCGCGAGGAAGACGCCCGCCAGGAACGACGCGCCGAAGAGGAAGACCTTTCCGCCCAGCCGGTCGAGGCCGCGCCAGAGCACCCCGAGGAGGCACGCGACGACCACGCCCTCGGCGAGGCCGAGCTTGAGGAACGGACCCATCTCCGCCCAGTTATAGGCGAAGAAGAAGACGATCCCGGCCAGGGCTAGGGCCGAGCCGACGAAGAGGAGCGAGCGGTCGGACCAGGTCCACCAGTCCCGGCGGGGTTCTACCCAGGCGACCGCCTCCTCGCGGGCCTCGGGGGTGAGGAGTCCCGCGTCGAGGAGGCGGTCCAGGGTCGCCCGGTCGGCCGGGCGGTTGAGGGGGTCGGCGTTCACGAAGGAGGGAGATGCAAGGGCCGTGCCACGCTCGGCGGCGATCCGCAGGGGGTCGGGTGTGCAGCGCGCTGCGCACGAAACGGTTGACCCTTTCGGAGGGTTTCCCGGATACTGACCCCATGAGACTCCTCCTCCTGACGCTGATCGCGGCCGCTCCGTCGCAGGACGAGAAGCCGCTCTTCAACGGGAAGGACCTGGGCGGCTGGGAAACCTGGCTCGGCAAGCCCCACAAGGCGATCGAGGTCCCCGGCCTCGCCCGGAACGGCGACGGCGAGTATGCCGGGCCGATCGGCCTCGATAGGGACCCCAAGGGAGTGTTCAGCGTCGTGGACGTCGACGGCAGGCCCGCGGTCCGCATCTCCGGCGAGATCTGGGGCGCGCTCACGACGAAGGACGACTTCGAGAACTACCATTTCAAAGTGGACTTCAAGTGGGGTTCGAAGAAGTGGCCGCCCCGCGAGGAACGGCTCCGCGACAGCGGCCTGCTCTACCACGCCACGGGCCCGCACGGCGCGGGGGGCAGCTACTGGATGCGGTCCTTCGAGTGCCAGATCCAGGAGAAGGACTGCGGCGACTTCTGGAGCATCGACCGCGTCCTGGTCGACGTCGAGGCGGAGCCCCGGAAGGCGGGCGATCCGAAGAGCGAGCTGATCCATAAGAAGGGCGCCCCCCTGGCCACCGGGACGACGCGCCGCATCCTGAAGGATGCCGATGCCGAGAAGCCGCCGGGCGAG
>CAZSCC010000355.1:0-23877 GCA_964604905.1 uncultured Planctomycetales bacterium | reverse complement strand
GACGATCTCCTCCGCGAGCACGATCAGGACGAGCGTCGGCGCCAGGAACGACGCGCCGTGACCGCCGCTCCACGCGTAGAGGACGCGCGCGGGAGCCTCCCACCCGGGCCACGCCCGCCGGAGCACCTCCACCCCCGCGAGCGTCATCCCGTAGAGGGCCGCGCCCGCCGCAAGCCCGATCCCGATCCGGAGCAGCGACGGCCGCAGCCTCCGCCGGACGGGCTCCAGCAGGACCCCACCCGCGAGCGCCAGCCCCATCACCGCCGTCATCCCCGTCCATAGGTCCGCCATCGACCGGAAGACGAACGTCAGCGCCGCCGCGCAGAAGACGAGGAGGGCCCAGAACGCCGCCTTCGGGATCTCCCCCACGGGCCGCGGCGCCGAGAAGAGCCGGAGGTCGATCGGCGGCCGCCGCCCGATCTTCGCGAGCAGCGGACGGAGCCGCTCCGCCGTGAAGGGAGCCGTCTCGACCCCCAACTCGCGCCGCGCGGGCTCCGGGTCGCCGTCCAACCCCTCCACCAGCATCGCCAGCTGCGCGCGGGTCGAGAGCGGCTGCCGCATCGTCGCCTCCATCACCCGCACCGGCAGGCGCATGAGCGCGACCGGCGTCGGCCAGATCGATACGGGAAGGCCCATCGCCTCCGCCACGCGCCCCACGACGTCGCGGAGCTTCAGGCGGTCGGGCCCCACGATCTCGTAGGTCTTCCCCGCCGAGGGAGTCCGGAGGGCCGCCGCGACCGCCGAGGCGACGTCGCGCGCGTCGACCGGCCGCATCGGCGCCGAGCCGTCGCCCGCGATCGGAAAGACGGGCGTCGCGCGGATCATGAGCGCGAGGTGCGCGAGCAGGTCGTCCCCCTCGCCGTAGATCACCCCCGGCCGGAGGATCGTCCACTCCAGCCCGCTGGCCCTTACGATCTCCTCGCCTTTCCACTTGGTGTCGTGGTACGGGAGCTTTGGATCGAGCCGCGCGACGACCACGCTGACATGGACGAGCCGCCGCAGCCCCGCAGCCTTCATCGCCTCGACCAGCCGCGCGACGAGGTCGACGTGGACCGCCTGGAACGTCTGCGGGCCCTCTTCCCGCTTGATCCCGGCGAGGTTGACCACGGCCTCGCAGCCGCGAAGGGTCTCGGGATCGGGCCTGAGCGCGTCGAACCCCGTCCGCCGCGAGAGCGCCCGCACTGCGTGCCCCGCCTCTCCCAGGGCGGCCGCCACGTGACGCCCGAGGAAGCCCGTCCCTCCCACCACCGCGATCACGCCCATGCCTTCACTCGCCCTCTTTTTAATGAACATGTTCACCTTTAGGACGCCGCCGAGCGACTTTTCGTACGACGTTACTGGGCCTCTTCCTCATCAGGTCTTCCGATGCCACACGAGCCGGACCGGCAGGTCGCTTCGGGCGAGCACGATGCCGGACGCAGGCCATGAGAAAGCCTGCGGGACAACGGACCCGGAGGCCGGAGGCTGGGCCAGGATCTCCACGACGATCTCCGAACCTGTCTTCCACACCGCCTGGATCTCGTGGTCGTACCCGTACGTCGAATGCTCCTCGACCGCGATCACCGCCATCTGCCGGCCGAAGTCGATCCCGTTCCATTTCTGGTAGAGCCGGGTGCGCTCCTCGCCGCACACCCTCCGGAACAGGACCTCCAGCGCGTCGCGTTCCCGGATCACATGCTCCCCGACGCCCTTCGCCATGTGGGGCAGCTTCATTCTCCAATGAATCTTCAGCACCGCAGCCCCGGCCGGAATCTCCGGCTCCGGCGTCAGGACCGCAGGAGGAATCTCCGCGGCTCCGACCGGAATCCCTATTCCCTCGCAGGAAACCAGCGAGATTCCCAGGAGGATGGCAGGAACGCACCGCATGCCTTCCCCTCTCTCTCATCGAACACCCTGATTATAGCCGGTCGAGAGCCCCTCGTTCTCCCACCCTTGATTCTGGATTCCCCGGTGGACAGGGAATCTCCCTCCGTGATTCGTGATTCGCTATTCGTGGGGCTATTTCAGCAGGATCGAGCTGGCCGCGCGCGAGGCCATCGTCTGCAGCCATCCCCACGCCACGCCCAGAACGAGCGTCGCCGCGCCGAGGATGCCGACCAGCGACGCGTACGTCCCTCCCGCGGGGACCGGCTCCGTCGAATCGCCCTCGCGGACCTTGCCGAGGTACATCGCGGCGACGATCCGCATGTAGTAGAAGAGCGAGATCACCGAGAAGCCGACCGCGATCACCACGAGCGCGATGCCCAGCTGGTGCTGTGGGCCGATCCCGTGCTTCACCACCGCGGAGAAGAGCAGGAACTTGCCCGTGTAACCCGCCGTGGGCGGCAGGCCCGTCAGCGAGATCATGAAGACCGTCATCGTCGCTCCGAGCAGCGGCGCGCGCCAGCCGAGTCCGCGGCAGCCGTCCACCGTCTCGATCCCGTACTTCTCCTCGAGGACGAGCACCACCAGGAACGCGCCCAGGTTCATGATCACGTAGATGAAGAGGTAGGCGAGCAGGGCCGACTGGGCCTCGTTCTCCTTCGCCCCGAAGGCGTTGAACGCGACGAGCAGGTAGCCTGCGTGGGCGATCGAGGAGTAGGCCAGCAGGCGCTTCAGGTTCTGCTGCTGGAGCGCGCCGAGGTTGCCCACCGCCATCGTGAGCACCGCCAGCAGCGCGACCACGAGCTTCCACTCGAACGGCCCGCCCTCCGAGGGGTAGATGTTCATCACGAAGCGGATCAGCATCGCAAAGCCCGCGGCCTTCGGCCCCACGCTGAAGAACGCGGTCACCGGGGTGGGCGCGCCCTCGTAGACGTCGGGGCACCACATGTGGAACGGAACGGCCGCGATCTTGTAGCCGAAGCCCGCCATGATGAGCACGCTCGTGATGAGCGTCAGCGTCGGCGGCACGCTCGTCGACGGGTCGGCCAGCCGGCGGCCCACCTCGGCCACGTCGAGCGTCCCCGTCAGCCCGTAGAGGAACGACATGCCGTAGATCATGAGGCCGCTCGCCGCGGCGCCGTAGATGATGTACTTCAGCGACGCCTCCGCGCTCTTCCGGTTCTTCCGCAGCATGCCCGCCAGGATGTAGCTCGTGATCGACACGAACTCCAGCGACAGGTACATGAGCAACATGTCGTTCGCGCTCGACATGAGGAGCATGCCGAACGTGCAGGAGAGGAGCAGTGCGAAGAACTCCCCCTTCCCGGTCTGCCACGCGCGGATCGCCGGGATCGAGAGGACGACCACCAGGAACGCCGCGCCGATGAACGTGAGCTTGAAGAAGGCCGAGAGGCCGTCGATCGCGTAAGCGCGCCCGAAGACCGCGTGGGCCGGGAGTCCCGGGGTCTGAAGGAACTCGAAGACGCGCCACCCGGCCGCCGCCAGCCCGAGGAGCGCCAGGAACGGCGCCGCCCTCTTCAGGCGCGTGAGGTCGACCAGGATGACGAGCATGAGCGTCCCCGCCAGGATCATCTCCGGCAGGGTCCCGCGCAGGCCTTCGAGAATGGCGATCCTGTTCATTCTATTTCACGGGAATCCAGGGGAACTCCATGGCGGCCGAGAGGGCCTTCATCGACGGCCCGATCAGGTCCAGGTAGATCGCCGGGTAGAGGCCGAGGAAGACCGTGATGATCGCCAGCGGCCACACGCAGAATTTCTCCAGCAGGTTCATGTCCTGGATGTTCTCGTACTTGGGATTGAGTTCCCCCTGGAAGACCTTCTGGTAGCTCCAGAGGAAGTAGCCCGCGCCCAGCACGACGCCGACCACCGAGCACGAGGTGAGGACCTTGAAGAAGATGGAACTGTTCACCGTCCACCAGGGGCTGTCCGGCGGGCCGAACTTGAAGTCGAACCCCGCCGAGCCGCCCTGGAACGCGCCCGCGAAGGTGAGGAACTCGCTCACGAACCCGGCCAGCGTGGGAAGGCCGAGCGACGCCATGAACGCCAGCGCCGTCAGCGAGCCGTAGTGCGGCATCACCTTCCACAGGCCGCCGAAGCCGTCGATGTTGCGGTGATGGGCCCGGTCGTAAACCACGCCGACCAGGAGGAAGAGCATGCCGGTGATCATCCCGTGGTTCCACATCTGGAACAGGCAGCCGCTCAGCCCGGCCGGGGTGCAGGCCGCCAGCCCGATCAGGCAGAAGCCCATGTGGGCGACCGACGAGTAGGCGATCATCTTCTTCAGGTCGCGCTCCACGATCCGCTGGCCCGTCTGCGCGTCGATCCTGGGGACGCCGCGGATCTGCGCCATGGCGCACATCGACCCGTAGATGATGTTGATCACGCCGAAGAGCATCATGTAGGGCGCGAAGGTCAGCGCCGCCTCGTGCATGAGCGGGTAGCTGACCCGCATCAGGCCGTACGTGCCCATCTTCAGGAGCACGCCCGCCAGGATGACCGAGATCGGCGTCGGGGCCTCCACGTGCGCGTCGGGCAGCCACGTGTGGAACGGGAAGACCGGGACCTTGATCGCGAAGCCGATGTAGAGGCCGAGGAACGCGAGGAACCACCAGCGCCCGGTGAAAACCGCGGGACCCTGCGCGGCGAGGACCTGGAAGTCGAACGTCCCCTGGTGGCCCGCCAGCTTCAGGTCCTGGTCGGGCACCGTGAAGTACATCGCGATCATGACGACCAGCATCAGCACGCTGCCCGCCAGCGTGTAGAGGAAGAACTTGATCGCCGCGTACTCGCGCCGCGGGCCGCCCCAGATCCCGATCAGGAAGTACATCGGGAGGAGCATCACCTCCCAGAACACGTAGAAGAGGAAGAAGTCCATCGACTCGAAGACCCCCATCATCCCCGCCTCGAGGAGGAGGAAGAGGGCGAAGTAGCCTTTCACGCCCTTGTTGTTGTGCCAGTGCTCGATGCCCCACGAGGCGAGGATGCAGATGAACGACAGGATGCCCGTCAGGAGCACCATCGTGACCGACAGGCCGTCCACGCCCAGGAAGTACTGGATGTTGAAGGAGGCGATCCAGGGGTGCTTCTCCACGAACTGCAACCCGCCTTCCGCGCGGAACCCCTTCACCACCCCGACCGACGCCGCCATCGCCACGAACGAGGCGACCGCGGCGATCCACTTCGCCGCCTGGTTCGCCCCCCGGGGCAGGAACGCGATCAAGAGCGCCCCCAGCACGGGGGCGAAGATCGTGACCGACAGCAGATGTTCGCTCATAGTCGCTAACCCTTGAAGAACCGGCTGTACAGATCGGGCCACGTCAGGAACAGGCAGAATGCTGCGATCACGAAGAGCCCGCCCACCAGGGCGAACGTCAGGTAGTCCTTGATGTTGCCCGTCTGGAGCCGGCGGATCTTCCGGCCCGCCGCCTGGGTCGCGTTCGCCGCGGCGTTCACCGCGGCGTCCACCACCTCGTTGTCGAAGTAGCCGGCGCCCTTGGAACTCGTCGAGCCGCCCCTTGCGACGCCGTTCACCGCGCCGTCCACCACCTCGTTGTCGAAGCGCCCGGCCACCTCGTTCAGGTTGAGGAGCGGCTGGACGACCGTCGCGTCATACAACTCGTCGACCTTGTACTTGTTGAGCACCAGTTCGTAGAGGTCGTGGTGCTTCTCGCTGAAGTCCTTCGCCGGGACGCCCAGGCGCTTCGAGTAGACGTACCACGCCGCGCCGATCCCGCCCGCCGCAACCAGGATCGAGAAGGCCATCAGGGCGAGCTCGGCGGGAGGCGGGCCGGGGTGCTCGCCTTCCTTCGCCGGCTCGTGCTTCGCCGGGGCCTTGTACTCGTGGATGACCGGATGGAGCCACTTCCCGAACTGGTCCCCCCACGGCATCCAGTGGGGCATGCCGAGGACGCCGACCAGCACCGACCCCGCCGCGAGCACGACCAGCGCGAAGAGCATCGTGGGGGGCGACTCGTGCGGCTCGCCCGCGTGGCCGTGCTCCCCGCCGTGGCCCGCGTCGTGTCCGTGTCCCGCGTCCTGGGGCGCGTCCTGCTTGGAGATCTTCCCCAGGTCGAGCAGCGACTCGTCCTGCGGCAGGTCGCTCGCGGACGGATCGTCGTATCCGTGCCCGGGCTCCTTCTTCTTCTTCTCGTCCTCCTCGTCCATCCAGTCCGGCAGGCCGACCCCGCCGCCGGAGAAGGAAGAGCCCGACGCCCACTGCGGGCGCCCCAGGAAGGTCTTGATGACGAGCCGGGTCATGTAGAACGCCGTGCACGCCGCGGCCGCGACGCCCATCACCCAGAGGACCTTCCCCAACCCATTCGGGAACGCGTGGGTGCTGAACGTCATCCAGAGGATCTCGTCCTTCGAGAAGAACCCGGCGAACGGCGGGATCCCCGCGATCGCCAGCGTCGCCAGCCCGAACGTCACCCACGTGACGGGCATCTTCGATTTCAGCCCGCCCATCTTCCGGATGTCCTGCTCGTGGCCCATCCCGTGGATCACCGAGCCCGACCCGAGGAAGAGGCAGGCCTTGAAGAACGCGTGGGTGAACAGGTGGAAGACACCGGCCGCGTAGGCCCCGACGCCCACCCCCATGAACATGAAGCCGAGCTGCGAGACCGTCGAGTAGGCCAGCACCTTCTTGATGTCGTTCTGCGCCATCCCGATCGTCCCGGCGAAGAGCGCCGTGACTGCGCCCACGGTGGCCACCACCGCCATCGCGGTCGGCGAGAGCGAGAAGAGGAAGTTCATCCGGGCGATCATGTAGACGCCGGCGGTCACCATGGTGGCCGCATGGATGAGCGCGCTGACGGGCGTGGGGCCGGCCATGGCGTCCGGAAGCCACGTGTAGAGCGGCAGCTGCGCGCTCTTCCCAGTCGCGCCGATGAACAGCATGATCCCCACGAACGTCGCGACGCCGGCGACCTTGTCGGAGTTCGCCGTCACCACCTTGCGCAGCTCCTGGAAGTCGACGGTCCAGACGCCGAACGTGTTGCCCAGGTAGACGAAGAGCGTAAGGACGCCGATCGTGAACGCGAGATCGCCGATGCGGTTCACGATGAACGCCTTCATGCCCGCGATCGCGTTCTCCTTCTTCTCGTACCAGAACCCGATCAGGAGGTACGAGCAGAGGCCCACGCCCTCCCACCCCACGAACATCAGGATGAGGTTGGACGACATGACCAGGATCAGCATGAACGCGGTGAAGAGGTTGAGGTAGGCGAAGTAGCGCGCGTACCGCTTCTCCTCGGCCATGTACCCCACCGAGTAGACGTGGATCAGGAACCCGATGTTGGTGACGACCAGGATCATGACCGCGGTCAGCTGGTCGACTACGAGCTTGTGCTGGACGAGCACCGAGAGCGGCCCGGCCGGCTTCCCGTCCATCCCCGCGACCGCGATCCAACGCCCGAGTTCGGCCTCGATCGGAATCCCCGAGGCCTTCAGCTTGAAGAAGAGGAGCCACGAAAGCGCACAGCTCGCCAGGACCACGCCGCAGGAGATGAAGCCGACGATCGGCTTCGGCAGCTTCCGCGACCCGATGAAGACCTGGAAGAGGAAGCCGGCGGCCGGAAGCAGCGGGATCAGCCACACCAGCAGCGCCGGCACCTGCTGGGCGGCCGCATGTCCATGGCCATCCCCATGCCCCTGAAGGAGCGAGGCCAGCAGGACGAGAGACGATTGAATCATCTAATCCTTCATCTGATCGGCCTGGTCCACATCGACGCGGCCGAAGTTCTGGTAGATCCCGATGATGATGGCGAGGGCCACCGCCGCTTCCGCGGCCGCGAGCAGGAGCACGAAGATCACGAACACGTTCCCGTGCACGCCGCCGATCCGGGTGTACTGCGAGAAGGCCACGAAGTTGATGTTCGCCGCGTTGAGCACGAGTTCCACGCCCATCAGGATCGAGACCGCGTTCTTCCGCGTCAGGATCGTGTAGACCCCCGCGCAGAAGATGATCGCGGAGAGGACCAGCATGTGCTCGAGGGGATGGTCGGTGAACGTCATCAGTCCTTGACCTCCTTCCGCGCGAGGAAGGCGGCCCCCACGAGCGCCGCGAGGAGGAGGACCGAGACCGCTTCGAAGGCGAAGAGGTAGGGGCCGGCCAGCGCCAGCGCGACCGGCTCGGTGACGCCCTTGTAGACCGTGAATTTGCCGCCGTCCATCCACTTCGACTCGCCCTGGGGACCGTCGAAACAGAGCTTCCAGCTGTACTTCTCCTCCGGGAGCTTCGTCAGCCGCACGAGGATCGTCTCCCCGGGGCCCAGCACCTCCGAGAACGGGAGGTCCGGCGCCTTCTCGGACGACAGCTTCACCTTCACGTGGGTCGCGCCCTTCGGACGGTCCTGCTCCCGCACCGTCACCCCGACCACCGCCTCGTCGCCGAACGTGGCGCCGCCGCGGGCGAGGCCGGTCTTCCCGTCCGCCTGGTACTGGACGAGCGAGAACTCGCCGGAGCGGACCGCGTCGGATCCGCGCCCCGCGTCCCACTTGTTGTGCCCCGGGTCGGGCACCGGGAGGATGATCACGACCAGCGCGAAGAGGAGGCAGAGCACCGCGCAGAAGGCCGCGGGGCCCGGCGTCGAGTCGTTCGAGATCTTCACGTCGGTGATCCGGTGCGTAAGCATCACCGCGAAGATGATCAGCACCAGGATGCCGCCCACGTAGATCAGGATCTGCGCCCCCGCGATGAAGTCGGCCCTCATGAGCGCGTAGAGCGCCGCCGCGGAGAAGAGCACCGCCAGCAGCGCGAACGCCGACCGCACGATGTTCCGGCTCGCCGCCACGCCCACCGCGCCGGCCACCGAAGCGACCGCGAAGACGTAGAAGACGACGTTGACCAGGATCTCGGAGGCGCTCATCTAGGGGCCTCCTCCCGGGATCAGCCCCTTGAGCTTCGGCCACCACTGGGGCACCATCACGAGGACTCCGATCGCCAGCAGGTTGATGAAGGCGAGCGGCGTCAGCTTCTTCCAGCAGAGATCCATCAGCTGGTCCACCCGATAGCGCGGAAGCGTCCAGCGCAGCCAGATCATGAGGAAGAGCAGGGCGAAGATCTTGTTCGTGAACCAGAAGGCTCCCTCGAGGAACCGCCCGATCCCCGGGAAGAGGAAGACGTCCGGCGAGCCCTCCTGGCGCCCCGTGAAGAGCGAGACGGCGACCCCGATGCCCGACCCGATCAGGAGACCGATCAAGGCGTCGAAGCCCCGCTTCTTGATCCCGTATCCCAGCCCCGCGGCGACGAGCCCGCCCACCGCGGCGTAGATCGCCCCGGGGACGCTCTGGAACGGCGGGAGCCAGCCGCCCAGGAAGAACGTGGCCGCGATCGCGGAGACCACGAACATGTTGGCGTACTCGGCCAGGAAGAAGAAGCTGAACCGCATCCCCGAGTACTCCGTGTGGTACCCGGCCACCAGCTCCGACTCCGCCTCGGGGATGTCGAAGGGAGTGCGGTTGGTCTCGGCCAGCGCGGCGATGTAATAGATGAGGAAGGCAAGCAGCGTGAACGGAGGGAAGCGGTTGATCCCCCACGACCAGAGGCCGCCGTTCATCTCCGGGAAGACCCCCCACAGGAAGCCCTTCTGCTGCGCGGCGCAGATCTCCTGCATGTCCAGCGTCCCGTAGAGGAGCAGCATGCTGAAGAGCGTCAGGCCCACCGGGATCTCGTAGGAGACGATCTGCGCCGCGGACCGCATTGCGCCGAAGAGCGCCCACTTCGAGCCGCTCGACCAGCCGGCCATCAGGATGCCGATCACCACCGAGCTCGAGACGGCCAGCAGGTAGAGGATGCCGATGTTGAGCGACGCGGGCGACCAGCCCGGCGCGAAGGGGAGCGCCACCCAGCAGGCGAACGAACCCGCGAAGACGACGTAGGGCGCGAGCCGGAAGAGGAAGCGGTCCGTGTCCTTCGCGATGATGTCTTCCTTGATCATGAGCTTGAGCGCGTCGGCCAGCCACTGCAGGATGCCGTGCGGGCCGACGCGGTAGGGGCCCACGCGCGCCTGCATGTGGGCGGCGACCTTGCGCTCGATCAGGGTGGAGAGACCCGCGTAGACGGCGACCAGGTTGATGAGCGCGCCGCCGACGATGAAGATGCCGAGCAGGCCGACGCCCACGCCGCCGTCCCTCACGGCCTGCCAGACCTCGTTCGGGTTCAACCAGTCGATCGCGGCGAGCGTCACCATGCTATTTCAGCGGGATCCCCTGGTACTCGTCGGGGAACTCGTAGTCCTTGCGCAGCGGGTAACCGGGCCAGTCCTCCGGCAGCAGGATGCGACGGAGGTCCGGGTGGTTGTCGAAGCGGATGCCGTACATGTCGTAGGTCTCGCGCTCGTGCCAGTCGGCCGTGCTCCACACCGGCACCACGCTCTCGACCGACGGGCTCTCGCGCCCCACGTTGACCTTGAACACCGCCCGGTGGTTGCGGGGGATCGAGTAGAGGTGGTAGACGACCCAGAGGTCCTTCGTGTCGTCCGTCCCGGAGACGCAGCTCAGGAGGTCGAACTCCAACTCGGAGTCGCTCCTGAGCCACCGGCATACGGGCAGGACCGCTTCCCTCTTCAGGATGCAATACGGATCGCCCGGGCATTCGACGACGGACAGGACGCCGTCGGGGAACTGCGCCTTCGTCTTCTCGTACACCTGCTTCAGGGTGAGCGACATTCGGCGTCCGATTCCTTGGGACCTCTAAGCCGCGTCCTTCTTGGGTTCGCTGCGGACCTCGCCCAGGCTCCGGAGCCACTCCAGGTCGCCCTTCACCCACACGTAGGCGAAGCCCACGACCAGGATGCCCACGAAGAGGAAGACCTCCGCCAGCGCCAGCAGCCCCACCTTCTTGAAGATCACGGCCCACGGGAAGAGGACCGCGATTTCGACGTCGAAAATGAGGAAGATCAGCGCGATGATGTAGAACCGCACGTTGAACTGGATCCACGCCGAGCCGATCGCCTCCTCGCCGCACTCGTACGTGGAGAGCTTCTCGGGGGTGGGCCGGTGGGGCCGCAGGATCCGCCCTATCGTGAGCGACCCGAAGATGAACCCCATCGAGATGACGATGTAGACGAGAACGTTGGCGAAATCGAAATACATGGGAGTCCGGGGGAATATAGCAAAGGGGGCTGGCAGGCGCAACATATTGGAGTTTGAAGCCCTGAGTTGGAAGCCCGAAGCCGGAAGGGCCACGCCCGGCGCGGCGCCTCCCCCTCCGATTTCCGGCTCCAGCTCCCAGCATCCAACTTCGGACTCGATATGATTGACTTTTGATCCCCGACCCACTACCTTAAGCCCCTCGCGCGTCGGTGCCGAAGCAATCTTATGCTGAGACCCTGGCCGGTTGCCGTGCTGGTCGCCGCGCTCGCCGCCTGCGAGGGCGGGCCGAAAGTGACGACGCCGATACAGCCGTCGAGCCAGGCGCTACAGCCCGACCTGCCGGCTCCCGAGGGGTTCGTCTCCCGCGAGAACGCGGTGAACCCGAACCCGACGGGCGCGTGGCGCGTCGTGAACCAGCGGCTGGAAGGGAAGGACCGGCGCATCGAGGGCGCCGTGGAGTTCTACCGGGAGACGTGGCCGAAGCACGGATGGACGCTGGAGGAGTCGAAGGGCGACCCGAGGAACGGGCCCTTCACCCTCGTCTTCTCCAATAGGAGCGAGCGCGCGAGGCTGGAGCTGCGGGACGCCTCGCGCACCCTGGTCGAGATCAAGCTCAACGTGAACAAGAAGGACTAGGATGTCGGTGAAGGAACGCGAACCCGCCCAGGGCGCCCCGCCGGATAGCCTCGGCGGCAAGGCCTCCCAGTGGCTCGCGCGCGTCAACGAGTTCGGCGAGCGCCACGCCACCGCCATCATCGCCGCGTCCACCGTCCTGACGATCCTCACCGTCATCCTCTTCGCGAACTACTTCTACACCCGCTCGCAGAACGAGAAGGCGGAGGTCGAGCTCAGCACCGCCTCGAGCGCCGAGAGGCTCAAGGAACTCCGCGACAAGTTCGGCGGCACGCCCGCGGGTCCGCGCATCCTCTACAAGCTGGCCAACCTGCACTACGAAGAGGCCCGCCTCGACGAGGCCAGGAAGGAGTACACCGACTTCCAGACCCGCTATCCGAACGACCCGCTGGCCGACCGCGTGCGGGCCGCCCTCCGCTCGCTCGAGAAGAACCAGTCGTTCCTCAAGGAGGACCGCGAGCGGAAGATGAAGGAGCCGAAGCTCCAGACCCATCCGCGCCTCCTTCCCGACTCGAAGGACCCGCGCCTCCAGTGGGGCCCCTCGCTCCAGCCCCGCCCGACCGTCGAGGTCGAGACCGCCACCGGCAAGGTGGTCCTCGAGCTCTACGAGGACGAGGCGCCGAAGTCCGTCGCCGCCTTCCTCAAGTGGGTCGACGACAAGCACTTCGACGGCATCAAGCTCGACACCGCGAACGCCGAAGAGCGCCTCGTCACGCAGCCCAAGGCGGCCGACGCGATCCCCTACGAGAAGACCCCCCGCAGCGCCGACGCCGGCGCGCTCCTCCTCGTCCGCAAGGAGGGCGCCGCCGAGAACCTGGGCGGCCAGTTCCAGGTGCTCCTGAAGGACGCGGCCGACCTGAAGGACGTGACGATCTTCGGTGCCGTCCGCGACGGCCTGCCCGCGCTCAAGGCGCTCAAGAAGGACGATATCTTCAAGACACTCAAGGTCGCGACGCGGCGCGGCGCGGCCCCGACGAACTCCCAAGCCCCGACTCCCAAGCCCCAATAAACTCCCAAGCCCCAACCGCAGGGAAGTACCGATGGCTCCTTCCACGCCTTCCCTCGGCGAGGCCCGCCACCTCCTGATCCGCTGCAGCCGGGGCGCCATACCCTACGTCCACGCGCGCGGCTACCGCTGGCTCAAGGACGGGTTCAAGCCGGCGCTGGCGTTGACTCGCCCCCCGCGTTGGGATTTGGGCGTTGAGAGTTTATTGGGAGTTGGGGGTTTGGAGTTGGGAGTTCTGGGTCATTCCTTGATCCCCAGCGCCTCTTTCACTTCCGGCACGATCGACGGCTTGGCCGCGTTCAGCTCCATGAACTCGACCGTCCGCGTCATCTTCACCGCCGGCGCCCCCTTCCCCCCCTCCGCCTTCGGGTCGGGGATCAACTCGCTCTCGACCGTCATCTTCACGAGCCGCCCCTCCGCGGGCTCGACCAGCAGCTGGACCGACGTCTTCGACGCGCCCCAGTCGATCAGCTTCTCGAGCGCGTCGAGGTTCCCGCCGCCCGCCCGGAGCAGGCCCTTGAGGCCGTCCCCGTCGAGCGTCCCGCGCCAGGCGCGGCACTTCACCTTGCGCAGGTCGACGTCCTTCTCCCGCTTCGGCTTCTCCAGGCTCTCGATGACGTAGCCCACGAGCTCGTGCGGCGGCGTCAGGCGGTCGGCCGCCTCCTTCAGCTTCGGATCGTCCCCCGGATCCTCCCAGCCTTTCGTCGCGCGCACCCTCGATCGCCCGCCCTTCTTCACCACCTCGAGGATCCCGGTCCGCACCGTCAGGAGATCGGGCGCCACGTACTCCCCCGCCCCCGCCTGCTTCCCCACCCGGTCCTTCACCCCGGTCAGCAGCTCCCACTGGTAGAAATAGGACCTCAGCCCCGCGGTCTTCTCGCAGGCCTTCTTGAGGTCGTCCTTCTCGTCCGCCCGCGGGAGGAACAGCGCCACGAACACGGCCAGGGTCGTTCTCATCTCTATCAATAGTAGACGGCGGCCGATAGAATCCGCAAAGTGATTTCGTCGCGCGCGGACTTCGAGCGCCTGGTCCTCCCGCTCCAGGACGACCTCTTCCACGCCGCGCTCGCGATGACCCGCCGCGAGGCCGACGCCCTCGACCTCGTCCAGGACGCCCTCCTCAAGGCCTGGCGAAGCGCCGCCTCCTTCAACCGCGGCGACAACCTGAAGGCGTGGCTCTTCACGATCCTCCGGAACGCCTACCTCGACCGCTGCCGCGCGCGGCGCCTGGAGCCGGTCGCGCTGGAGGACGCAGGCGATCCGCCCGCCCCCGCGACGCCCCTGCCCGCCTTCGAGGAGGCCCTGCCCGACGAGCTTCTGCGGGCGCTCCGCGAGCTCTCGCCCGCCCACCAACTGCTCCTCCAGCTCTGCGACCTCGAGGGCCTGAGCTACAAGGAGATCGCCGACGTGCTGGGCTGCCCCATCGGGAGCGTCATGTCCGGCCTCCACAATGCCCGCACGAGGCTGAGGGAGAAGCTGACCGTGATCCGCATCACTCCGCGCTCCTCTCCATGAATTCGAGGATCGCCTCGATCCGCCGGAGGTTTGGATTTATTTAGAAGGCCCCACGGCGCGGATAGGGAGGGTGTGGCCAGGGAGGCCACAATGGGACGCGCCGTGGGACCCCATCGTCACGCTCCGGAACGGAGCGCGCCGATCAGTCCCCACGCTGCAGGGCCAGCGCTTTCCGCAGCATCCCCACGCTCGTGCCGATCCCGATGAAGTCCAGCTCGGCCTTGCCTTCGTATCGGCCGGCCGACACGATCAGGGCCACCGGGAAGCCCTTGACGCCCCACTCCAGGCTGACGCCCGCCGCCATGTCGTCCTTCCCGGTGGCCCACCGCGAGAGGGGCTCCACGCTGAACCGCAGCCACGTGTCACCCATCGAGACGCGCTTCTCGATCCCGCGATAGTAGAGATAGCCCGCGATGAGGGGCGGGAGGACCGCGAAGTCGGCCCCCCGCCACTCGTTGAAGTAGAAGGCGTCGTCCCGGATGCGATCCTCACCGCGGAACTTGTACTTGGAGAAGTAGGTCTTCCGGAGCGCGTCCCAGAAGATCTTCCCCTGCTCGCGCATCACGTCCTGCGCGTCCACGTCCTCCGTCCCCTCCTCCACGCCGGGCGTGTCGAGGCCCGATCCGGCGAACCGCAGGAAGAAGCGCTGCTCGCGCTCGGCCAGGTGGCCCATGAACTCGGTGAAGATCGGCCCGCCGCGCGCGCCCATCTCGAAATCGAGAAGCCGCTCGGTGACCCCCCCGCCGTTGTCGTAGGGGAGCGCGTAGTTCCCCGATCGTGGGAAGAGATCGCTGGCCAGCCGGAGGATCCCGTCCAGGAGCGCCTCGGGACCTCGCAGGAGCGCGTTGCCCAACTCCCCGACGGGGTCGGACGCACCGAACCGGTAGAACGCCGCCACGAACTCGGGGCTCAGGAGCGGCTCGATCGAGGAGAGCTCGACCGGAAGCCGCGCCGGCGGCTCCGGGACGTTCGGCCAGACCAGCGGGGCCGGCTCGGGCGTCGCGGTCGCGGTTGCGGTTGCGATGGACGACGGCAGCGTCGCATCCTCGAGCACCGGATCGACCAGCCGGAACGCTCCACCCCCGTCGCTCGGGGCGTCGCGGCCCGGGCCCTGGAAGAGGCGCTCGAAACTGCGGAGCCGCTTCTCGATCTGCTTCTTCCGCCGGCCGATGTAGTCGATGCGGCGGCCGGTCTCGGCCTCGGCGGTTTCGAAAGCGAAAGTGGCTTGAAGAATGACGTTCCCTACAACGACCACGGCGCCGAAGAAGGCGCCGAGGCGCACCACCGGGAACCAGAACCTGCGCTTGCCGGGGGCCATACTTCGGCCCCTCCGTACTACACTGCCGCCGGCCCGGCTCGCCCTCCGGACCGGCCCCTTGCCTGGCGAAGGCGCCCACGGCGCCTCCACTCAAATTATCCGCCGACTCCGGAGAAAAGCAAGTCGGCCGTGAATATGACGCGCCGCTCCCCCGTTTCGTTCCCGGATGACGGACGCCTGCCGGGAATTCTTCAAAAAGGTCGACGCGCGCATCGACGGCGCCCTCGCGCCGGAAGAGGCCCGCACCCTCGACGCCCATCTGGCGGACTGCGCCGGCTGCCGGGCCGAGCGCGATTCGCGCGCGGCGCTCAAACGGGCGCTCGCGTCGCTCCGCCTCCCCGCCGCTCCCCGGCGGCTCACGATGGCCGACCTCCTCCCCGCCCGCCGCTGGGGCTGGACCGCCGCCGCGGCCGCGGTCCTCGTCATGGCGCTCGTCCTCCTCTCCCTCCCGGCGCCGCTCCCCGAGGTCGTGGCGCTCACCTCCCGGCTGCACGACGACTTCCTCGATCGCCGGCTGACGCCCGACACGATCGGCCTCAAGGTCTCCATCCCGGGCGCGGAGTACGTGGGCCAGTGCGCCTGCCCGCCGAAGCTCGGGGCGGCGTCGCCGTTCATCGTCTACCGCAAAGGGACGACCGAAATCTCCCTCCTGGTCCTCGAGGGTGGGCCGGCGGGGCTCCCCGCCTCCGCCCGCCGCTCCTTGGAAGGGCGGGACTACCACGCCTTCCGGGCCGGACGCAACACGATCCTCCTGGTCCAATCCCACAACCTCTGCCAGGTCTGGACCTCGCGCCTGGACGAGGCCGAACTCATCCATGCCATCCGACTCACCCGCGAGGGCCGGCTCCTCCTGGGCGGCGAGCGCATCAGCCTCTCCGAGTTCACCTGATTCGGCTGATGCTCGATCATCGAGTCGCGCGTGCGCGACGTGAAGGGGGTCAGGGACGCGGCCGTCGACATCGTCAACATGGAACTCGTGGTGACCGCGGAAGGCGGGAAGGCCGACCTCGAGAAGGTGATCCGGGCGATCCGCGAGGCGTGCGACCACGGGAAACCCAGGAAATGAATAATCCCGGGACGGGCTTCGTTACCTAGACGGATGAAAGCAGCGACGCTGGCCCTGGCCCTCTGCATCGCCGCGGTCCAGTCCGTCTCCGTGGCGGACTGCTGCTGCATCATCGTCTGCAAGCACCAGAACCAGTCGTGCTCCGACTGCGAGCACCAGGCCGCGCCCGTCCCCAAGAAGGACGACTGCTGAAAGGACGTGCCCGCGGCGCCCCGTCCGGTGGACGAGGGCCCTGGGAAGGACGGCAAGCGCTGCACCCACGTCGAGCCGTCGGGCGAGATCGTCCCGCAGGCCGCCGAGACCCTCCCGGCGACTCCGATCCTCTCGGTGGCCCTGCTCCCGGACACCGCGCCCCCCCCGATCGGCGGGCCGTACCCTTCCCCCTCGCCGTTTTGTCCTGCCCGAGGAAGCCCGCCCCTCCACCTCCTCCATTCGACGCTCCTGATCTAATCCCCCCTCCGGGACGTTTCCGTACTCCCATTTTCCCGGAGATTTCATGCTTCGCTATCTGGCTCTGGCTCCCGCCCTGCTCTCCGCGTGCGCCGCCTCCTGGAGCGGCGAATACGAACGCCTCCGCGACGACCTCGCGACGTTCGCCGCCCGCCACGAGCACGCGCCGCCGGGGCCGTCGTCCGATCCCGAGCTCGACCGCCGGCTCGCCGAAGCGGTCGACCTGGAGACGCTGCTCCATGCCGCGCGGACGCGCAACCCCGAGCTCCGCGAGGCCTCGGCCCGCGCGCAGGCCGGCCTCGAGGAGATCCGCCGCGCCGGCGCGCTCGACGACCCCATGCTCTCCTTCCAGACCGAGGGGGTGCCGTTCCGGAACGCGGCCTCGCCCGGCAAGGCCATGGAGAACAAGATCGGCCTCAGCCAGCCTCTCCCCTTCCCCGGCAACCTCTCCCTGCGGTCCGAGGCCGCCCTCCGCGAGGCCGAAGGGATGCGAGAGATGGCCCGCGATCGGGAGCGCGACGTCGCCGCCCGGATGAAGCGCGCGTACTTCGAGTACGCCTCGCTCTCGAAGGAGCTCGAGATCCACCTCGAGCACGTGAAGATCCTCGAGGGCTTCGAGAAGGTCTCCGACATCAAGTTCCGCAACGGCGCCGCCTCGCAGCAGGACGTCCTCCGTCCCCAGGTCGAGCAGGTGATGCTCCACAACGACGTCTTCATGATCGAGCAGCGGATCGGCTCCGCGCGGGCGGCGATCAACCAGCTCCTCCACCGGCCCCCCGCGGCGCCCCTCGGATCGCCCCGGGAGATGCTGCCCGTCGAGGAGTTGTTCGACCCGGCCGACCTGACCGCCCGTGCGCTCGCCGGCCGCCCCGAGGTGCTCGCCGCGGAGGCTCGGGTGAAGGCGTCCCAGGCCGGCCGGACGCTCGCCGACCGGGAGGCGACGTGGCCCGACTTCGCCGTGGGCGTCGAGTACCTGCAGATCCCCGACGGGCCCGACGCCTACAGCGCGATGTTCTCGGTCAACCTTCCCTGGCTCACCGGCAAGAGGCCGGCCGAGGCGCGGAGGATGGAGCGCCTGCTCGAAGCCGACCGGGCCGCGCTCGACACGGTCCGCGCCCGCGTGCAGTTCGAGGTGCGGGACGCGTGGCTCCGCGTGGAGTCGGCGCGCCGGTCCCTGACGCTCTACCGGGGGGAACTCTTGCCCAAGAGCGCCCAGGGCGTGGAGGTCTCGCGCGCGAGTTACGAGAGGGACAAGGCCTCATTCCTCGATCTCCTGGACTCGGAACGCTCGCTTCGCGACGTGAAACTCAAGTACGCCCAGGCCCTGGCGCAATACGAGTCGGCGGTCGCCGACCTCGAGCGTGCGACGGGCGCCGACCTCCGGAGGAAACCATGAGCAACAACGCCTGGCAGGTGACGAAGACGCTCTTCCTGCGCCTGCGCTTCATCTTCGTCTTCATCGTGATCGGCCTCGTCGTCGGCAACTGGGACTGGATCCTGAACGCCGTCGAGAAGGCGACGCGCGGCAAGGGCGACGACCAGGTCAAGGGAGACCTCGAGTGGTTCTGCCCCATGCACCCGAGCGTGGTGCGCGACCACAACCGTGAGAAGTGCCCCATCTGTTCCATGCCCCTCTCGAAGCGGAAGAAGGGCGAGAAGATGGAACTCCCCCCCGGCGTGCTCCACCGCCTCCAGCTCTCCCCCATCCGCATCCGGCAGGCCGGCGCGGCGAGCGAGGAGATCGGCTACCGCACGCTGGTCCGCGAGATCCGCACCGTGGGCGCACTCGAGTGGGACGAGCGGAAGATCGCCCACCCGAGCGTCCGGGTCGCGGGCCGCGTCGACGAACTCTACGTCAACTTCGTGGGCCAGAAGCTGAAGAAGGGCGACCCGCTCTACAAGCTCTACAGCCCCGACCTCGTCACGACGCAGGAGGAATACCTCCTCGCGCTCCGGACGCTCGAGGAGCTCAAGGGCGCCGACGAGGCGTCGCTCGGGCGCGCCCGGCGGCTGGCCGAATCGACGCGCGAGCGGCTCCGCCTCTGGGGGGTCGCGGACGAGCAGATCGCGGAGCTCGAGAAGTCCAAGAAGGCGCAGACCCACCTGATCATCCCCTCCCCGATCGCCGGCGTGGTCATCAAGAAGGACATCGACATCGGCCACTACGTCGCCGTGGGAGAGGACCCCTGGACCGTGGCGGACGACTCGGCCTTCTGGATGCAGGCGCAGGTCTTCGAGCGCGACCTCGGGCTCGTCAAGGAAGGGCAGCTCGTCGAGATCAGCACCGAGGCCCACCCCGGGAAGCCCTTCAGCGGCCGGGTCGCGTTCATCGCCCCCGAGGTCCAGCCCGACACGCGCACCGCGAGGGTCCGCGTCGAGGTGCCCAACCCCGACGGGTCGCTCCGGCCCGGCATGACCGTCACCGCCGTCTTCCGCGTCCCGCTCGGGAAGACGGGCGAAGTCTTCTACGGCTGCTGAGAGAAGTGCCCCGACGTCCGTGAAGACGTCGCCGGAAAGTGCAAGAAGTGCGAGATGGAACTCGTGAAGAAGGGAGGCGTGCGCGCGCAGGAGAAGAAGGAGAGCCCCGCCGACAAGCAGGAGCGGAAGATCTACGTCTGCGACCTCCATCCCGAGAGCGTCTCCGACAAGCCCGGCCAGTGCTTCAAGGACAGCTGAGGGGGCATGGTGCTGGAGGAGCGCCGGTTGGCGCCCGGAGCGAAGCTGGTGTACGTCTGCCCCTTGCATCCCGAGGGGATCTCCGACAAGCCGGGAGCCTGTCCCAAGAAGCACGACAAGGACCCGCAGAAGCTGCACTACAAGGTCGTGAGCGACACGGTCCAGCTGACCGAGACCTGGGCCTGTCCGATGCATCCCGAGCGGACCGCGGGCGGAAAGCTCCAGTGCCCCGACTGCGGGACGGCGATGAAGCACGTGCAGAGCGAAGAGCTGCTCGCGGTCCCCTTCTCCGCCGTGATCGACACGGGGATCCGCAAGGTCGTCTTCGTGGAGAAGGGGCACGGGACGTTCGACGCGCTCGAGATCGAGGTCGGCCCGCGCGCCGGCCCGTGGTATCCGGTCCGCAAGGGGCTCGCCGTGGGCGACCGCGTGGTCACCGCGGGGGCGTTCCTCCTCGATGCCGAGACCCAGTTGACCAACACCGGCGCCCTCTACTTCGGCGCCGGCGGCACGGAGACGAAAAAGTGAAGACACTCAGCCGCAGAGGCGCAGAGACACGGAGCAGAGATTCTTCGAAGGTCTTCCAAGAGGGGGGATCTTCTCTGCGACTCGGTGCCTCTGCGGCCATCTTCAAGGTGCTGCCGTGAAGACGCTGATCGACAAGGTCATCGAGTTCTCCGTGCGGAACCGGTTCATCGTCCTCCTCGTGACGGCGGGGGTCTCCGTGTGGGGCACCTGGTGCCTCTACCGTACCCCCATCGACGCGATCCCCGACCTCTCGGAGAACCAGGTCATCGTCTGGGCCGACTGGCCCGGCCGAAGTCCCAAGGAGATCGAGGACCAGATCACCTACCCGCTCTCGGTCGGCCTCCAGGGCCTGGCCGGGGTCAAGGCGGTCCGCGCCACGAGCGAGTTCGGATTCTCGATGATCAACGTGATCTTCGACGACTCGGTGGAGTACTACTTCGCGCGCACGCGCGTCCTCGAGCGGCTCTCGACCTCCTCGTCGATGCTCCCCATGGGAGTCGTGCCCTACATGGCGCCCGACGCGACCGCGCTCGGCCAGATCTTCTGGTACACGGTCGAAGGCGACGGGTACGGGCTCGACGAACTCCGCTCGATCCAGGACTGGAACATCCGTTACCAGCTCAACGCGGTGTCCGGCGTCGTCGAAGTGGCGAGCGTCGGCGGCTTCGTCCGCGAGTACCAGGTGGACGTCGACCCGGGCAAGCTGCGCACGTACGGGATCAGCCTGGGCGAGGTCTTCCGCGCGCTCCAGGGGGCGAACTCCAGCGTGGGGGGCAAAGTCCTCCACAAGGGCGGTTCCGAATATCTCGTGCGCGGCACCGGCTGGATCCGCGGGACCGAGGACATCCGCGACGTGGTCGTGACCGAGCGGCGCGGCGTGGCGATCACCGTCGACCAGCTGGGCGTGGTGCAGCTGGGCCCCGCGTTCCGCCGCGCCGTCCTCGAGAAGGGCGGCCGCGAGGCGGTGGGCGGGGTCGTCATGATGCGCTACGGCGAGAACCCGCTCGCCGTGACGGAGCGCATCAAGGAGAAGATCCGGTCGCTCAACCTCCCGCGCGGCGTGCGAGTGGTGCCCTTCTACGACCGCACGGGCCTGATCCACGCCTCGATCGACACGCTGAAGGACACGCTGATCGAGGAGATCATCGTCGCGAGCCTCGTCGTCGTCCTCGTGCTCTGGCATCTCCGGAGCGCGATCGTGATCTGCATCACGATCCCGCTCGCGGTGCTGATCAGCTTCATCTTCATGTACTACCTCAAGGTCCCCTCGAACATCATGTCGCTCTCGGGGATCGCGATCTCGATCGGCGTGCTGGTCGACGCGGGGATCGTGATGACCGAGAACGCCTACCACCGCCTGCACGACCGCTTCCCCGACGGGAGGGTCCGCGGCGATACGCGCGAGATCGTGATCGAGGCGTGCAAGGTGGTGGGCGGGCCGCTCTTCTTCTCCATCCTCATCATGCTGCTCTCCTTCGCGCCGATCTTCGCGCTGGGCGGGATGGAGGGGAAGATGTTCAACCCGCTCGCCTACACGAAGAGCTTCGCGCTGGTCGGCGTGGCGTTCCTCTCCGTCACGCTCGTCCCGGCGCTGATCCCCTGGTTCGTCCGCGGGCGGCTGCGCTCGCAGGAGGAGGTCTGGATCGTCCGCTCGTTCTCGAACGTCTACCGTCCGATGCTCGACTACTTCCTCCGGAAGCCCGACGGGATCGTGGTGATCACGGGGATCTTCATGGTGCTGAGCCTCCCCCTCTTCCCCCGGAAGACCGAGTTCTGGCCGGAGCTGCCCTGGGCCTTTTTCGTGATCGGCGTCCCGTTCATCCTGGCGACCACGATCCTGATGGTGGCGCGACACAAGCTCGCGTGCCTGCTCATCCTGGGGATCGCCGGCACGGCGAGCTACCGTTTCATCCGCCCGCTGGGCGGGGAGTTCATGCCCCCGCTGAACGAACTCGCCCTCATGGACATGCCGACCTCGCGGCCGAACCTGAACATCACGCAGGCGGGCGACGACCTGAAGGACCGCAACCGCGTGCTGCGAGCGCTGCCCGAGGTCCACCAGGTGGTGGGCAAGGCGGGCCGGGCCGAGACGCCGACCGATCCCGCGCCGGTCGACATGGTCGAGACGGTCGTGACCTTCCGGCCGACGGAGTGGTGGCCCAAGCGGGCCATCCGGTTCGACGACGCCCTGGCCGAGGCGCGGCAGGTGGCGCGAGAGCTCCTGCGCCGCGGCCATCTCCTGGGAGTGAAGGAGGAGGACGTCGCGAACACGGCGACGATGGACGCGATGGCGAAGTACGACCGGATGGCGCGGGACCTCGCGAAGCGGCGGCTTTCGGAGTACGTCCCCGAGAAGGGCCTCGCGCTCGCGCGGCTCCTCCGGCGGGAGGTGGTCGCGTTCATCCGTTCGAAAGGGGAGTTGAAGAAGGAGCCCGCCGAGACCGACTGGATCGCGTTCGACGAGACGATCGTCCGGAACTACGCGCGGGACTTCGACGAGTGGATCCTGCTCGAGGACGTGGCGCGGGCGATCGGGCGTGTGGAGAAGTTCCTCTTCGAGCGGGGGGCGGTCGAGGACAAGCCGGATCTGCTCGTCGAACCGGAGACCTTCTTCTCGGGCTTCGTCGACTCGGTGCGGGGGATCTCGGGCCGCGAGCGCCCCACGCTCGCCCGCCGGGTCTGGGAGAAGCTCGAGGCCGAGCACGACGCGCTCATGCGGGGCCGCGTGAAGGCCTTCAATGGGGAGCTGCAGGAACGCGCGCCCGAGGCGCTGGTCCAGTATCTCCTCGAGGAGCTGCTCGCGAAGGCGAAGGCGCTCGCGCCGGAGGAGTTGGCCGCGATCCGCGAGGAGCGGGCGAAGGCGTTCGGTAAGGGGCTCTTCCTGTGGAGAAAGACGCACGACGATCTCCGCAACGAGATGGACTCGGAGCTGCAGGTGCCCGGCTGGTCGAACATCTGGACGCGGCCGATCCAGAACCGCGTGGACATGCTCTCGACGGGCGTGCGGACGGCGGTGGCGGTCAAGATCACGGCGGCCGAGCCGGACTTCGACACGCTGCAGCGGCTCGGGGAGGAGATCAAGGAGGCGCTGAAGGGCGTCCAGGGCGCGGTGGACGTGACGGCGGAGCCGGTGACGGGGGAGAACTACCTCGAGATCACGGTCGACCGGAAGAAGGCGGCGCGCTACGGGGTGCGCCTGGAAGACCTGCAAAACGTGATCGAGGTGGCGCTCGGGGCAAGGACGTGACGATGACGGTCGAGGGGAGCGCGCGGTATCCGGTCCGGGTGCGGTATCCGCGCGAGTTCCGACAGGACGAGGAGCAGGTGCGAGACCTCCTGGTCCCGGCGGGCGGCGCGGCGTCGATGGGAGGAGGGATGGGGGGGGCGACGGGCCCCGCGGTCGCGGTCGCGGTCGCGAGGCAGATCCCGCTCTCGCTCGTGGCGGACGTGCAGATCAAGCCCGGGCCCAGCATGATCCGTAGCGAGAACGGGCGGAAGCGATCGTACGTGTACATGAACGTGCGGAACCGCGATCTGGTGGGATTCGTGGAGGAGGCGCGGCGAGCGGTCGACGCGAAGGTGAAGCCGCCGGCGGGGTACACGTTCGAATGGACGGGTCAGTTCGAGCACAAGGTAAATGCGGACCGGACGCTGAAGGTCGTAATGCCCGTGGTGGCGCTGATCATCTTCGTGGTCCTCTTCCTGACC
>CAZSCC010000354.1:0-2172 GCA_964604905.1 uncultured Planctomycetales bacterium | reverse complement strand
GCCCGTCGCCGACGTCATCATCCTCACGGACGCCGACCACACGCCCGAGATGGTCGCCGGGCTCGTGCCCGGACTGAAGGACGAGCACCAGCTCGGCCGCCGCTGCGCTGAGGCCGGATACCGGGTCTTCATCCCCGTCCTCATGGACCGGAGCGACGCCTTCTCGATCTCCGCCATCGGGAAGGCCACCAACCAGCCCCACCGCGAATTCGTCTACCGCCCGGCGTTCGAGATGGGCCGGCACGTCATCGGATACGAGGTCCAGAAGGTGCTGGCCCTCGTCGACTGGCTCCACAAGGGCGGCCGCGATCCGAACCTGGCGCTCTTCGGAGCCGGCGAGGGCGGCCTGCTGGCCCTCTACGCCGCGGCGGCCGACCTCAGGATCGATGCGGTCGACGTCGCGGGGTACTTCGAGTCCCGCCAGAAGGCCTGGCAAGAGCCGATCTACCGGAACGTCTGGCGGCTCCTCGAAGAGTTCGGCGACGCCGAGATCGCCAGCCTCGTCGCGCCGCGCGCCTTCGTCGCGGAGAGCGGCCCGACCGTAGAGATCAAGGGGCCGCCCGCCCCCCGGCCCGGCCGCGGGGGTGCAGCGCCGGGGTTCTGGAAGAACTCGGACCGCGTATCCCTCGAGGTCGAGGTCGATCGGTACCGGAAGCTCGTGGGGACGCTGGAGCTCCGATCCCATAAGGACTCCTTCCCGATGCCCGCGCGCGATCTGGGGGCGCCGCCCGGCTCGACCGGCCTGCCCGATTCGGCCGCCCGGATGAAGCGCCAGTTCGACCAGCTCGTCGAGGACACCCAGGTCCTGCTCCGGCAGGGCGAGCGGACCCGCGACGGCTACTTCTGGAAGAAGGTCAGCAAGAAGTCCGTGGAGGAATGGGAGAGATCCACCGCCCCGCTCCGCGAGCAGTTCTCCGCCGAGGTGAACGGCCGCTTTGACGAACCGCTCCTCCCTGCCAAGGCCCGGACCCGCAAGCTCTACGAGGAGCCGAAATACACGGCGTACGAGGTCCAGCTCGACGTGTGGAAGGACGTCTTCGCCTACGGGTGGCTCCTCGTGCCCAAGGACATCAAGGACGGCGAGCGGCGGCCTGTCGTGGTCTGCCAGCACGGCCTGGAAGGCCGCCCCGCGGACGTGGCCGATCCGAAGAAGAACAACCCCGCCTACGAGCAGTTCGCGTGCAAGCTGGCGGAGCGCGGATTCGTCGTCTTCGCCCCCCAGAATCCCTACATCGGGCAGGACAAGTTCCGCACCCTCCAGCGCAAGGCCAACCTCCTCGGCAAGCACCTCTTCTCCATCATCATCCCCCAGCACCAGCAGATCACCGACTGGCTGGCCGCCCAGTCGTTTGTCGACCCCGCCCGGATCGCCTTCTACGGACTTTCCTACGGCGGCAAGACCGCGATGCGCGTCCCGGCGGTCGTCACCCGTTACTGTCTCTCGATCTGTTCGGCCGACTTCAACGATTGGATTTGGAAGAACGCAGCGACCGACAGTCCCTACAGCTACGTCACGACCGGAGAGTACGAGATCTTCGAGTGGAACCTCGGAAACACCTTCAACTACGCCGAGATGGCGGCCTTGATCGCGCCCCGGCCCTTCATGGTCGAGCGGGGTCACTTCGATGGGGTGGCCCCCGACGAGCGCGTCGCCTACGAGTACGCCAAGATCAAGCGTTTCTACGACGAGCTCAAGATCGGCGACCGCACCGAGATGGAGGTCTTCACCGGGCCGCACAAGATCAACGGCGTCGGCACCTTCGAATTCCTCCACAAGCACCTGAAGTGGCCAAAGCAGCAATGAGGGCCTGCGCCGCCCTGCTCCTGCTCCTCGGCGCCTGCGGGCCCGTCCGCGAGGCCCACGACTCCCTGCGCGTCGCCACGTTCCAGTGCGACGCCACCATCCCGATCGGCCATCCCACGGCCGGGAAACTGCCGGCCCAGGTCATCGAGGAACCCCTGCTCCTCAAGGGGATCGTCCTCGACGGCGGCAGATCCCGCTACGTCCTCGTGGCAATCGACTGGTGCACGCTGTCCACCGCCCATTACGGCCACTTCCGCAAGACGCTCGCCGCAGCCGCGGATACGATCGAATCGCGCGTCAGTATCCACTGCACCCACACCCACAGCGGGCCGAGCGGCGGCGGTACGACGTTCGAGGTCGCTGAAGCG
>CAZSCC010000353.1:0-2819 GCA_964604905.1 uncultured Planctomycetales bacterium | reverse complement strand
CCCGAAGTCCCGCCCCCGGTCAAGCCTCCCCCTCCGCCTGCGGTGGAGAAGCCGCCCGTTCCGGTCCCGCCGACCGTGGCGCCGCCGCCTCCCGAGAAGCCACCCCAGCCTGAGAAACCGCCCGAGGTCGTTCCTCCCCCGCCGCCGCCTCCTCCTCCTCCGCCCAAGGAACGCGAGACGCGGGTCGTCATGGCTCACCTGGAACGCGTTCTGGGCGAAGTCCATGTGGTGTCGGACGCCGGCAGGGTGCCGGGAAAGGCGGGGATGGAACTCCTTCAGGGCCAGGAAGTGCAGACGGTCGGCCGCGCGAGCTTCGCGGAGTTCAAAGGCACGGATTCCACCCGGGTCGAGCTGTGGCCGGACAGCACCGTCCGGCTGGTGTCGGACCGCAAGGCTCCGGCCGCCGGCCATCCCGCCAGCGGGAGGACCTTCCAGGTGGGGAAGGGCCTGGTGACCGCGAAGGTCGCCCCTCAACCGCCCGGCCAGCCGATGGTGTTCCTCACTTCCAACGCGGAAGCGCAGGTCCTCGGCACGACCCTGAAGCTCCGCGTGGACCCCGACACCACGCGCCTGGACGTGGTGGAGGGGAAAGTCCGGTTGACGCGGAAGGTCGACGGCGCGTCCGTCGACGTGGCCTCGGACCACTTTGCGGTCGTGTCGGCCCGGGCGGCGCCGGCGTCGAAGACGGCGCGCGTCCTCTCGGGACTCCAGGCGCTCTATCTTTTCCAGGAGGGACGCGGAGGCACCGTGCAGGACGGGTCGGGGACCGGCACGCCGCTCGACCTCCAGTTCAGGGGGCGGACCGGAGCCGTCTGGGAAAATGGAGGTCTGACGCTTCGGGACAAGAGCCTGATCCTCTCCGACGGCCCGGCCACGAAGATCATGGACGCCTGCCGTAAGACGAACGAGATCACGCTCGAAACCTGGATCAAGCCGGCCCGCGCCGCGCTGGATTTCGAGGGATACGTCGTGGGAATGTCGGCTGACCTCCGGGAACGGAACGTCGCGCTGGTCCAGGGAGAGTCGCGCGAATCCCTCAGCCTGTATGCCGTTTCCATCCGGACGTCGACGACGGACGACGGCGGGACGCCCTCCCTGCTGAGCGCGAAGGGCTCCGTCGAACCTCGCCTGACGCATGTCGTCTTCGTCCGGCAGGCGGGCGGCGCGGAGAAGCTCTATCTCAACGGCACGGAACGGGTGGCCCGGAAACGGACGGGGACGCTGGCCAACTGGAACGGGGCCTACCAACTCCTGCTGGGAAATGAGATCGGGGAAGAGCGTCCCTGGCTGGGCGAGTTCCGGCTCGTCGCCGTGTACAGCCGCGCCCTCGCTCCGGCGGAAGTGACCCGGAACTTCGCGGTCGGGGTCGAGTGATGAGGCGAGATCGCATGATTCGAATCGCATGGCGCTCCCTTCTCCTGGGAGCCCTGCTGATCGAGGCCGGCGGCGCGCGGGCCGAGGCCGGAGGCACCAGCGAGGTCGATCGGGCGATCGACGCGCGCGCCGGCGGCCCGTCGGCCTCGCGTTCCTCCGACGCGGAATTCGCGAGGCGCCTCTATCTCGATCTCGCCGGCAGAATCCCCACGGCCGACGAAGCGAGGGCCTTTCTTGCGGAGGCCGACGCGGCGAAGCGGGACAAGCTGATCGACCGCCTCCTGGCGGGGCCGGACTTCCCGAACCGGATGGAGCAGGCCTGGACGGCGATGCTCCTCGAGCGGCGCAGCGGCAAAGAGGTGCCCCTGGCGCTCTGGAGCGAGTTCCTGTCGAAGGCCTTCGCGGCGAACGAGCCCTGGGATGGGATCGTGCGCGCGATCCTCCGGTCGGACGGCCGGGAAGCGGCGACCCGGGGCGCCATGAAGTTCCTCGCCGATCGGGGCCAGGGCGACCGGCGCCTCATGACGGAGGACGTCGCCCGGCTGCTCCTGGGAAAGAACTATGGCTGCGCGCGCTGTCACAACCACCTGACGATCCACGAATTCAAGCAGGCCGATTTCATGGGCATCAGCGCCTACCTGGGCGTGACCCGGCTGCAGGAGGATTCCAAAGCCAAGCAATTCTACCTGAACGAAGGCCTGTACCCGGGGAAGGCGAAGTTCACCTCGGTGCTCTCCAAGAAGTCGGGCGAGACCGGCCCCCGGCTGCCCGGGGCCGAGGAAGTCGACGTGCCCGTCTTTGAAAAGGGCCAGGAATGGGAGACGCCTCCTTCGAGGGACAGATCGGTCCCGGGGATCGCCAAGTTCCGCCCGCGAACGGTGCTGGCGGAGGATCTGGTGAAGAACAGGCAATTCGCCAGGAACAGCGTCAATCGGTTCTGGTTCCTGTTGATGGGCCGGGGCCTGATCCATCCGTTGGACATGGACCACCCGAAGAATCCCCCATCCCATCCGGAGCTCCTGGAATCGCTGACCGATGAGTTCATCGCCCGCCGCTACGACGTGAAGCACCTCGTGCGGAAACTCGTGAGGACAGAGGCGTATCAACGGTCCAGCCTTCTGCCCCCCGGCGCGGGCAAGGCGGTCCCTCCGGAGAGCTATCGCGTGGCTCTGGCCAGGCCGCTCTCCCCGGAGCAGCTGGCGTGGTCTCTCCGGCTGGCGACGGGAAAAGTCGAAGCGATTCCCAAGGCGCCCCCTGCGGATGCCATGGCCGTATTTACGGGGACCTTTGCAAACCAGCCGGGCGAGCCTGAGGTGGCGTTCGAGCCCACCTCGGCGCAGGCGCTGTTCCTCATGAACGACAAGGTGATGCTCCGATCCCTGGAGCCCCAACCCGGGAGCCTGACGGACCGGCTGGAACAGTTGAAGGACGCGCCGGCGATCGCG
>CAZSCC010000352.1:0-1863 GCA_964604905.1 uncultured Planctomycetales bacterium | reverse complement strand
TTCGCCGCCGCGCGCTTCGGCACGAAGAGTTATGCCGCCTGTTCCTCTTCGATGGCCTCGTCCTCGATCTCCGCCTCGACGAGCCCGGTCGCGACCTTCTTGCCGCGTGGCACCGTGCGGAGGAGGTAGTGCGTGGGGCGGTTCTTGCCGTCTTCGGCGGCGGAGGGCTTGGCCGCGACGAGCTTGACGCCCAGGGTGCCGCCCGCGAGGCGCAGGTCCAGTTTCGAGCCGCCCTTGAGCTCGACCACGCCGAACCGGGAGGGCGTGATCTGGCCCATGAGGTACGTCGTGCCCGCCTCCTCGGACTTGCGGGGCCAGAAGGCGCCTACCATGCGGTCCAGGCCGTCCACCGGGCTCATGAACATGTAGTGGGAGGGCGAGCGCTCGCTCTTGGGCTTGGAGTTCTCCGCGATCCGGCAGTAGATCGGCGGGACCATGCCGCCCAGATCGACGGAGACCCGGTAGTACCGCTTCGAGGCGTCACCGACCGTGACCTCCTCCCACCCGGAACCGACGTGCAGCTTCTCCGACATTGACCAAGCTCCTTTCTCGCCGTTTTCGGCGAATATGACTCCGAACTATTTAGGTGCGGTGTGCGAGACGCCCTCCCTGCCAACTTCGGACAAAATGGCCTTGATCCCGCCCAGGCCTTGCGAGTCCGCGGTGAATTTCACGGAGACCTTCGCGGAGCCACGCACGTAGAAACCGGATAGGTTGGGCAGATCGCCCAGGGTGCCCCGGAAACCGAGGATGCGGACCCCGGAACGGGTCGGGATCACGTCAACCCGATGCACGGCGCGGGGGTCACAGTCGATCGAAAGGGTGACTTCCACCGGTTCGCTCACCCGCTGCCGGTCGGGGACATCGCCGGAGCAGTGGAGGCGGTGGGGGCATCGGCTGGCCTGAAGCATCAGTCGAAAGCGTTCGCCACCCTCCACTTCGACCGGCTCGAAGACGAGGGTCGTTTGGTCGCCGGCAAGCTCGGCGTCGCCGGAGTCCTGAATCCAGTACTCGACCTCGTCGTAGAGACGCTCGACCAGGACCCACCTGGCCGTGGGCCCCATGGGGACCCTCGGCTGGGGCGGAACCGGATGGGCGACCTGACAGCCCGCGAGGAGGAGGAGCATGAAGCTGGAGCGATTCATCGTTCGGAGGTTCCTTAACGGCGTGTCCCAGTCCGGTTCACGTCGCAGCACTTCTCGGGAAAGGAGCCCCACCGCGGATTCTGGATGAGAATCTGCTTGCCCTGGTCCTTCTGGGCCTCGGCCAGGATCGTCCGTGTGCCCTTCATCACGCGATCAGTCTGGGCCACGGCGGTCGCGTCGAGCAGGGTCCGATTATGTCGTTCCTCAAGTTCGTGAAGCCGCGTCAACTCCGCGAGCTGGCGTTCCAGGTCCTCACGCTCCCTTTCGAGTCTCGTGATGAAACCCTGGTCGGCCGTGGGGTGCTTCCGTGCGGCGTCGAGAAGCTTGACGACCTTCCCTATCTCCAAGGTGAGCTGGAAGAGCGCCGACGATGACACAATGGTCCGGACGACCACTTCGCGGCGCCCCTGCGACAAGGCGGCGATCTCGGCCACTTCGATAGGGGTAACGCGGCTCGCCTTGTCTGGTGACAGGGCCGAAATCTCCTCCGGGGTCAACTCCCGACGCTGACTGACCGACTGGATCGCGCGATCCCACGCTCCCCTATACTGCTCGACGAGCTCCCGATCGCGGTCCAGGGCCGCCGTCGTCCGGATCTCGCCTTCGCCGCCCTTGGGCGAGTAGCGGAGCGAGCTCACGAGCTTGGCCAGGGCATCCTCTTCGACCTTCGGGAGATTGAAGGCACGACGGATCTCCTCGATGACGTTGATCTCGTTCA
>CAZSCC010000351.1:0-18593 GCA_964604905.1 uncultured Planctomycetales bacterium | reverse complement strand
CCCACGACCCCGCCATCGCCTCCCGCTGCCGCCGGCAGGTCTGCCTCTTGGACGGCAGGATCGTGAAGGACGTCCCCACCTCACCGCCATGACCTCCACCGACGCCGTCCTGGACGCCCTCGACAACGTCCGCGCCAACCCCCTGCGCTCCCTCCTCACCATGCTGGGGGTCATCATCGGCGTCTTCTCGGTCGTGACCCTGGTCTCGATCGGGGAGGGGGCGAAGAAGTACGTCACCGACCAGTTCGCGGGGCTCGGGACGAACGTCCTCATCCTCACGCCGGGCAAGGCGTCGACGAGCGGCGGCCCGCCGATCACCGGCCTCGGCGCCACCTACAAGCTCACGCTGGGCGACTCAGAGGCGATCCGCCTCCGCTGCCCCGCCGTAAGCCATGTCGCCCCCATCATCCTCGCCTCCAGCGCCGTCAAGCGCGGCAACCGGCGGCGGACCGGCACGACCATCATCGGCACCACCCAGGAGGTGGAGGTCATCCGGAATTTCCACGCGGACCTGGGACAGTTCCTCCCCCGCGAGCAGGGCATCTCGGAGAAGCGGGTCTGCGTGCTCGGACGGGACGTCGCCAACGACATCTTCCCCTCGGGCGAATCCCCTCTCGGCCAGTGGGTCAAGCTGGGGGAGATGCCCTTCCGCGTGATCGGAGTCATGGAGAAAAAAGGCTGGATGCTCGGGTTCAACGTGGACGACGTCGTCTTCGTCCC
Source organism: uncultured Planctomycetales bacterium (assembly GCA_964604905.1). Taxonomy (GTDB): domain Bacteria; phylum Planctomycetota; class MHYJ01; order MHYJ01; family JACPRB01; genus JACQFK01. Next base: position 17,873 of record CAZSCC010000351.1, on the reverse strand, counting down.
CATCAAGCCGGCCCAGGAGCTCTTCGACACGGACGAGATGTTCGAGATCCTCCTGCAGACGCGCAGCGCGGACACCGTGCCGCAGGCGACCGAGCAGGCGCGCCAGGTGCTGCTCCGGCGCCATAACCATCACGAGGACTTCACGATCACCGACCAGCGCTCCATGATCGAATCCTTCGACAAGATCCTCAGCGTGCTCACGTACGCGCTCGCGGGGATCGCGGCCATCTCGCTGCTGGTCGGAGGGATCGGGATCATGAACATCATGCTGGTCGCGGTCGGCGAGAAGACCCGGGAGATCGGCATCCGGAAGGCCGTGGGAGCGACCCGGGCCGCGATCCTGGGCCAGTTCCTCGTGGAGAGCCTGACGATTTCGGTGCTCGGGGGGCTCATCGGAGCGGCGCTGGGGGTAGGCCTGGGACTGCTCCTGCATGCGGTCTTCCCTTCCCTGCCCGTCGTGGTCAAGCCGTGGACGATCCTGGTCAGCCTCGGATTCTCCATCGGCGTGGGCCTCTTCTTCGGAGTCTATCCCGCCAAGAAGGCCGCGGAACTCGATCCGATCAGGGCCTTGCACTACGAGTAGGCGGCCGGGACCCGGAAACACGGATCCCGCAAAAGATCGAAGGCCTTCCTCCCGTCCTAATTGTCGGATGTGGCGAGCCATGGTGTTCCTCTGGGCGCTCCCCGGCCTCTCGGCCCAGGGGCGGGAGGAGTCTCTCGACGCGTTCCTGGAATCGGCCTGGAAGCGGCGGGACCTCAAGCCCGCCGGGCCCTGCGATGACGCCGCTTTCCTCCGCCGCGTCAGCCTCGACCTCACCGGGAACCTCCCTGCCCCCGAGGAGATCCGCGCCTTCCTCAAGTCCGCCCGCAAGGACAAGCGATCGGCGAAGATCGAGGAACTGCTCGCCGGCCCGAAGTCGGCCGAATATTTCGCCTACCTCTGGACCCAGTGGCTCATGGGCCACGATGTCGAGGACCGCGACGTCCGACGGCTGGACCTCGGAGCCCTGACCCGGTGGCTCAAGGAGGCCTGGGCGAAGGACCTCTCCTACGAAGAGATGGTCCGGGCGTTCCTCTCGTCCACCGGATCCCTCAGCGACCATCCCCCCGCGAACTTCCTCGCCAAGCATCTCGCTCCGGGGGATCCTCCCGCCGTGGCCGCCGGCGTCACCTCCCGCCTCTTCCTGGGAAGGGAGATTCGCTGCGCCCAATGCCACGACCACCCGTTCGAGGACGTGACCCAGGAGGAATTCTGGTCGTTCGCGGCCTTCTTCCGCCCCCTTCAGCTCCGCGAGGGCTCCTTGGTGGAGGGCCCCGTCACCCGACCCGCGAAGCCGAGGGAGGACCTCGGCGAGATCTTCGCCGAGCCGATGTTCCTCGACGGACGCCTTCCCGAGGCCGACGAGCCCCGTGGCCGGGCGCTCGCCCGCCTCGCCCTGTCGATGGAGGGGGACGTCGCCGCCCGTGCGATCGTCGACCGCTTCTGGCGACTCCTCTTCGGGCGCTCGATCGCCCCGGGCCGGAATTCCAAGGGGGATCCCGAACTCCTCCGGTTCCTCGTGGACCTGTTCCGCCGCAATCGGGGGAGCCTCAAGGGCCTGGTCCGCGCCCTCGTCTCCTCGCGCTCCTATCAGCTCACGAGCGAAGGCCCTGAAGCGTCGCGGCGCGATTACGCGGTCGGCCCGCTCAAGATGATGAACACGGTCCAGTTCCTGAAGACGTGGAACCACGCCCTCGCCCTCGACGTCTACTACCGGCAGGTTTACGAGAAGGACCCCGCGCGCGCCCCCTTCTTCCGGGATCCAGACGTCTTCTGGATCGGGCAGACCATGCACGCCAAGGAGCTTCTCTTCCCCAAGGGGCGCGATCCGGAAGAGGTTCTGTCGAGCGGGACCGACCGCCTCGCGATCAAGCTCATGAACAACCGCGACCTCCAGCTGCTGATGATCGCGCAATTCGGCCTCGTCCGCAAGGTGATGAAGCTGACCGAAGACCCGGGCCGGAGGATCGAGGAACTCTTCCTCCTCATGTTGAGCCGCCCCCCCTCGGCCCGCGAGAGGTCCCGGCTGGTCGAGTACGCCAAGGGCTTCGCCAACCCCTACCACGCCTACACCGACGTCTTCTGGATGCTCTTCAACCTCTCCGAGTTCATCTTTGTCGGGTAACCGCATGAAAGGATGTCCGAGCTGCTCACGGCGGGATTTTGTGAGGATCGCGATCGGCTCCTCGGCGACGGCGGGCCTCTCGGCGAAGTTAGGCATCCCCGTCGCCGCGACCCCCCAGGGCTCCGGGAAGGCGAAGTCCTGCATCCTCCTGTGGATGCAAGGCGCCCAGAGCCAGATCGACACCTGGGACCTGAAGCCCGGGACCGAGACGGGCGGACCGTTCCGCGAGATCGACACGGCCGCGCGCGGAGTGCGCATCTGCGAACACCTCCCGCTCACGGCCCGGCAGATGGACAAGGTCTCCCTCATCCGCACGCTCCATTCCAAGGATCCGAACCACGACACCGCGACCTACACCCTCCATACGGGGTACCGCCAGACCTCGGACCTCCAGCACCCGCACGTGGGCAGCGTGATCCTGGAGGAACTCGGCCCGACGAAGACCGACCTCCCGGGGTGCATCGTGATCGGCGGCGACCCGCCCGCCGGCGCCGCCTACCTCCTCCCCGAACGCGGTCCTGCGATCTTCGACAAGCTCGAGAACCCCGCCGAGGACGTCGTCCCGTCGACGGAGTACTTCCCCAAGGGGACGCTGGAACGACGCTGGCTGCTCCTTCGCGAATTCGATGCGGACTGGAGCAAGCGCCATGACGACGCCCGGGTGGACGCGCGCCAGCGGACCTACGAGCGGGCCTGGAAGGTGCTCAAGTCCGCCGACATCAAGGCCTTCGATCTCACCAAGGAGCCGGAGGCCGTGCGGAAGGCCTACGGGGCCACCCCTTTCGGTCGCGCGGCGCTCATGGCCCGAAGGCTCGTCCAGGCGGGCGTCCGATTCGTCGAGGTCCAGATCGGGAGCTGGGACAGCCATGCGGACAACTTCACCGCCCACAAGCGTCTGATGGGCGACATCGACGCGCCCTACGCGGCGCTCCTGGATGACCTCGGGAAAAGCGGGCTCCTCTCGGAGACGCTCGTGCTCCTCATGAGCGAGTTCGGCAGGACGCCCCGGATCAACGTCGCCCGCGGCCGCGACCACTGGACCCGGAACTGGTGCGCCTGCCTGGCCGGCGGCGGGATCTCCGGAGGCCGGGTGGTGGGCCGGACGGAGAAGGCCGGCCTGGACGTGGAGGATCGACCGGTCGCCATCGGGGATCTTTTCGCGACGATCTATCGCGTCTTCGGCGTCAACCCGGAGAAGCAGTACTTGTCGGGGGGCGGCCGACCCATGAGGGTCCTCGAGGCCGGCGAGGCCGTCCGGGAGCTCTTCTAGCGCGCCGGACGCTTCCGCGCGCGGTCTGAAGCCGGCTCCGGCGGTCCGACCGGCCGCGTATGCTGCGTCGCGAAGAAGTTCTTCCCCCGCATCCCCTCGGGGTTGTCCCCCGTCCCCGCCGGCTGCCAGGCGGGGATGAGATGGTTCTTCCCGCTCCCGATCAGGTCCGCCCGCCCCAGGCGCTTCAGGGCCGAGCGCAGCTTCGGCCAGTTGTTGGCGTCGTGCCAGCGAAGGAACGCCTTGTGCAGCCGCCTCTGCTCGACGCTCCTCGGGACGTACACCTCTTCGAACCCCTTCCCCTCGCGGCGCAGCGGGTTCATCCCGGTGTAGTACATCGCGGCCGCGAACGTCATCGGCGTCGGAAGGAAGGCCTGCACCTGGTCGGCCCGGAAGCCGTTGCGCTTGAGCCAGAGGGCGAGCGAGAGCATGTCCCGGTCGGTCGTGCCCGGATGAGCCGCGATGAAGTAGGGGATCACGTACTGCTCCTTGCCCGCCTCCTTCGAGAACTGGTCGAAGAGCTGCTTGAACCGGTCGTAGGTCTCGATCCCCGGCTTCAGCATCTTCGAGAGCGGCCCGTCTTCGGTGTGCTCGGGCGCGATCTTCAGGTACCCGCCCACGTGGTGCGTGGCCAGTTCTTTGATGTATTCCGGAGACCGGGACGCGAGGTCGTAGCGCACCCCCGAGGCGATCGAGACCTTCTTCACGCCGGGGACCGCGCGCGCCTTCCGGTAGAGCTCGATGAGCGGCTTGTGGTTGGTGTTCAGGTTCTCGCAGATTCCCGGGAAGACGCACGAGGGCCGCCGGCAGGCCGACTCGATCGCCTTGTCCTTGCACGCGATGCGGTACATGTTCGCCGTCGGCCCGCCGAGGTCGGTCACCTGTCCCGTGAACCCCGGGACCGTGTCGCGTATCCGCTCGATCTCCCGCACGACCGATTCCTCGGAGCGGTTCTGGATGATGCGCCCCTCGTGCTCGGTGATGGAGCAGAAGGTGCAGCCTCCGAAGCAGCCGCGCTGGATCGTGACCGAGAACCGGATCATCTCGTACGCCGGGATCTTCTGGTCCCCGTAGAAGGGGTGGGGCCGGCGCTGGTAGGGCAACTCGTAGACGCCGTCCATCTCCTTCGACGTGAGCGGGATGGGCGGCGGCGTCACCCACACGTCGCGCCCGCCGTGCCGCTGCACGAGGGCGCGCGCGTTCCCGGGATTCGTCTCGAGGTGCATCACCCGGGAGGTATGCGCGTACATCACGCGATCGGCCTCAACCTTCTCGAACGAGGGCAGCCGCACGACCCGGCACTCCATCGGAGGGAGGGGCCCCTCCGCCCGGGGCGCGTCGATCGTCGACGAGTCGATCTCGCCCCAGCCTTCCGGCAGGCCGTCCCGGAGGAACGTCGTGCCGCGGACGTCGGTGATCTCCGCGATGGGCTTCCGGGCGGCCAGCCGATGGGCGATCTCGACGATCGCGCGCTCAGCGTTCCCGTAGACCAGGAGGTCGGCCTGACTGTCCACGAGGATCGACCGACGGACCTTCTCGGACCAGTGGTCGTAGTGGGCGATCCGCCGGAGCGAGGCCTCGATCCCTCCGATGACGATCGGGACGTCGGGGTAGGCCTCCCGGACCTTCTGGGAGTAGACGAGGACCGAGCGGTCCGGGCGCCGGCCGCCCTCTCCGCCGGGGGTGTAGGCATCATCCGAACGCATGCGCCGGTCGGACGTGTACCGATTGACCATGGAATCCATGTTCCCGGCCGTGACGCCGAAGAACAGGTTCGGACGACCGAGCGCCCGGAACGGGTCGGGAGTCCGCCAGTCGGGCTGGCTGATCATCCCCACACGGAATCCCTGCGCCTCGAGGAGCCGGCCGACGATGGCCATCCCGAAGCTCGGGTGGTCCACGTAGGCATCCCCCGTCACCAGGATCACGTCGCACGAGTCCCATCCCAGCGCTTCCATCTCCTCGGAAGACATGGGCATGAAGGGCGCCGGAGTTAACCGTTTGGCCCAGAAAGGCTTGTAGGAGAAGATATCCTTCGGGGGGGGAGGAACCGTCGTCACGCGACTACGTTAGCGGGATGACGCCTGCAAATCAACCGCATTCTTCCGGGGGGATCAGATCAGCTTCCCGATTACCGTGTCGGCGACGCAGCGACCCTCCCGCGTGAGACGGACCCGGTTTCCCGCCCGCTCGAGGAACTTCTCGAGCCCAGGGGGGATCGACGCCAGTTCGACCCCCACATCCTGGCGCAATCCCAGGAGGAGCCCTTCGATCCGGATCTGCTCCGGCGTCAGCGTCTCGCGGTGCTGCACCCCGTCCTCCCTTTGTAGCCACTCGCGCACGTTGGCGACGTTCTGCCAGCGTTGCTTCCCGTCGAAGCTGTGCGCGCCAGGACCGAAGCCGAGGTACGGCACCCCTTCCCAATAGGCGCGGTTGTGCTTCGACTCGAATCCCGGTCGGGCGAAATTGGAGATCTCATAGTGGTGGTACTCGGAGAGGGCGTCCATCGCCGCCTCGTACATCGCCCGTTCAAGCTCCTCGGGGAGGCGGTCCCGGATCTTCTCGAAGGGCGTTCCCGGCTCGTACGTCAGCCCGTAGAGCGATACGTGCGCCGGATCCCACGAGCGCACCTCCTCGAGGGTCCTCTTCCAGAGGGCCAGCGTCTGCCCCGGGATGCCGAAGATGAGATCGACGCAGACGTTCCCGATCCGAGCGCTCGCCTCCCGGTAGGCCCGGCGCGCCGTATCCGCATCGTGCTCCCGACCGAGGAACCGGAGGAGTTCGTCATCGAGGGCCTGGATCCCGAGCGTGATCCGATTGACGCCGACCTCGCGGAGGCCATCGAACAGGGCTCCCACGGGATTGCACTCAACTGTGACCTCTTCAGGGCTCCCTCCGACGGTCTGGATGATCCGCCCCAGCTGCGACGCGGTCAGAAGCGACGGGGTACCCCCGCCGAAGTAGATCGTGCGTGCCTTCGGGCGCCGGAACTCCACCTCGCGGCACACCTTCTCCACGAACCCTCCGTGCAGCGATCCGTCCGATTCGATCAGGACGAAGGCGCAGTACGGGCACCGCTTCGTGCAGAAGGGAACGTGGACATAGATACCCGATCCGGCATCGTTCTTGATCGCGGGAGACATGCAGCCCCTCAGGGTCCCATGAAACTATGCTTTAAAGCATAGTTTCACGGGAGGCTTCCGTAGACAATCCTTCCGTTGAAGATCGTGGCGACCACTTTCGCCTTCAGGATCTCCGCCGGGGTGGCCCTGAGGAGATCGGTGTCGAGCACCACGAGATCGGCCCACTTCCCCGGGTCCAGCGACCCCTTCTCCTTCTCCGCGAACTCCGCGTAGGCCGACCCCAGCGTGTAGTACTCGATGGCCTGCTCGATCGAGAGCCGTTCCCTGGGAAACCAGCCCTCATCGGGCACGCCCTCGAGCGTCCGGCGCGTCACGGCCGCATAGAGATTCGCCATCGGGTCCGGCGGCTCCACGGGCCAGTCAGTCCCGAGCGCCAGCGGCACGCCGGCGTCGACAAACGACTTCCAGAGATACCCGCCCTCCTCGCATCGCTTCCGACCCACCCGCTTCTCGGCCCAGCGCTGATCGTTCGTCAAATGGCAGGGCTCGACGGACGCGACGAGGCCCAGGTCCTTGAATCGCGGGATGTCGGAGCGGCGGATCACCTGCACGTGCTCCACCCGGTGGCGGGAGTCGCGCACGCCGTTCGCCTTCCGGGCGTGCTCGTAGGCGTCCAGCGTCATCGCAATCCCGTGGTCCCCGATCGCGTGGATCGCCACCTGAAGCCCGGCCCGATCCGCGGCGGTCACGGCGGTCTGGAGGTCCCCCGGAGTCCACTGCGGGATTCCCCTCTTCGCGGGCTCGTCGGCATAGGGCTCGAAGAAAAGCGCGGTGCCCGACCCCATCGTTCCGTCGGCGAAACCCTTGAGGCAGCCCTGCCGGACCTGCGGATGGTTCGCATGCTTCGCCTTCAGCTCCACCCAGCGCGACGGGTCGGCCCCCAGGACTCCCCACACGTACACCCGCACCGTGAGGCTTCCCTCCGCGTAGTGCTTCAAGTACGGCTCGAAGGAATCCCCGCCCGTCTGGATCGATGTGATCCCCAGGCGCCGCGCCTCCTCGAGCGCCGCGTCGAGCGCGCTCCCCTTCTTCCCCACAGCAGCGGCCTTGCCGCGCTTGACGAGCCCCATCGCCCCTTCCTGCAGGATGCCCGTGGGCTCGCCCCCCTCCTTCAGGATCTCCCCGTCGGACGGATTCCTCGTGTCCCCGTCGATCCCCGAGAGTGCCAGCGCCTTGGAGTTGATCCAGATCACATGGCCGTCCACCCGCGTCAGCACGACCGGAACGTCCCCGGAAAACGGATCGAGGTCCTTCCGCGTCGGGAAACGTTCCCCCGCCCACCGCGTGTGGTCCCAGCCCCGGCCGTAGACCCACTCGCCGGGTCCCGCCTGCTTGCAGGCCTCCGCCACCTTTCCTTGAGTCTCCCTCAGGGAAAGTCCCACGAGGCTGAGGCGCAGGAGGCTCGCCCCGCCGCTTCCAAAGTGGATGTGCGCGTCGTTGAAGCCCGGACAGACGAACTTTCCCTGAAGGTCCACCACCCGTGTGCCGGGGCCCACATGCCGTTCGACATCCTTGGTCGCCAGGATGCGCCCGCCCCGGATCGCCACTCCCTCGGCGCGGAAGAAGACTCCATTCTTGAGCACCAGATCGGCCTTCTCATCCGCCTGCGCCAGGAACAGGATCGCGAAGACCAGGCTCATGGATAGATCCTGTACAGCATCCGGGGGAACGGAATGCACTCGCGAATGTGCTCCGTCCCGGCGATCCACGCGACCGTCCGCTCGACCCCGAGACCGAAACCCGAGTGAGGGACGCTCCCGTATTTCCGGAGATCGAGGTACCACTCGAACGGCTCCCGGGGAAGCCTGTGCTGACGGAGCCGCTCCTCCAGGAGCGCGTAGTCGTGGATGCGCTGCGAGCCGCCGATGAGCTCGCCGTAGCCGTCGGGGGCGATCACGTCCACGCAGAGCGCGTGCTTCGCATCGGCCGGATCGGGCTGCATGTAGAACGCCTTGATCTCGGCGGGGTATCGGTGGACCATCACGGGCCGGTCGAACCCCGCCGCTACCGCATCCTCCTGCGGGGCCCCGAAATCGTCGCCCCAGGCCATCTCGACCTTCGCCTCGTTCACCTTTTTCACCGCATCGTTATAGTGGAGCCGGTGGAAGGGAGGGACGACCTTTTCGAGCTTCGACGTATCCCGACCGAGGACCTTGAGCTCCTCCTTCCGCCGATCCAGGCAGCGCGCCACGATCGACGAGATGAACTGCTCCGCGAGTTCCATCAGCCCGTCGAGCTCGAGGAACGCCACTTCCGGCTCGACCATCCAGAACTCCGTCAGATGCTTCCGTGTCTTCGACTTCTCGGCCCGGAACGTGGGACCGAAGCAGTAGACCCTCCCCAGGGCCAGGGCCGCTGCCTCCGCGTACAGCTGCCCGCTCTGCGTGAGGAATGCCTTGTCATCGAAGTAATCGACCGGGAAGAGCGTCGACGTCCCCTCGCACGCCGCCGGCGTCAGGATCGGCGAGTCGACGCAGACGAACCCCCTCGAATCGAAGAAGTCCCGGATCGCCCGGATCACCTCGGCCCGGACGCGGAGGAGCGCCGACTGCTTCCGCGAACGCAGCCAGAGATGCCGGTTCTGCATCAGGAACCCGACCTCGGGGGTCACGTCCTGGATCTGGATCGGGTAGTTGGGCGCGGACTCGGACACCACCTGGATGTCTTTCAGGCCGATCTCCACGCCGCCCGGAGACCGCTCGTCGGCCCGCACCGTCCCCGTCACCACGACGGAGCTCTCCTGGGGGATGTGGTCACAGAGGGCGAACTTCGCGTCGCCGATCTCGTTCTTCACCGCGACGCACTGGGCGACCCCCGAGCCGTCCCGGATCATGACGAAGGCGATCTTCCCCTTCACGCGCTTGTGGTACACCCACCCGCGGAGCGTCACCTCGTGCCCCACATGCTTCTTGAGGTCCTCGATGTACGCGATCATCTCTTCCCCTGGGAACGGGCGATGCTGAAGATCAGGATCATGGCCTGCTGGAGTTTCTTGAGGTCGGGCTCGCGCTCGGCGGACAGTTCCGCCGCCAGCGACTTCGCCTGATCCGCCTGCGGATCGGACAGGACGAGCCGTTCCCGCTCCTTCAGGATGCGCTCCAGGGTCGCGACGACCGTCCGGCCGTCCCCCTCCACTCGCGCGGGGGCGCGGAAGATCGGGCGTTTTTCGTCGTCCGCCGTTTCAGCGACCACCCGCCGGACGAGCTGGGCGGCCTTGACCATCTTCCCGAAGTTGATGCGTTCGATCGTATCGTGCTCGGTGTGGTAGTACCACGGGGTCCCCGTCGAGAAGAAGACGAACGGCACCCCTTTCGCCCGGAAGGCGTGATAGTCGCTCCGGGCCATCTCCGGGAACGGCTCGATGAGGGCCACCGCCGTACGCACGACCTCCACCTCCCGCGCCTTCGCCGCGTGGTTCGACACGCGATCCGAGAGCTCCGCGCTGTACTCGGAGCCCAGGGCGTAGAAGCGGTTCCCCTCCCATGGAAAGAAGTCGCCGCCGATCAGGTCGAACACGAACATCGCGGCGATCGACGCGGTCTCGTACAGGCTGGATTTGACGAACTCGCGGGATCCCACGAGGCCGTCCTCCTCCGCGTCGAAGGACACGAACAGGATCGACCGCCCCAGGCGGGTCCCCGAGAACGAGCGCGCGAGTTCGAGCACCATCGCCACGCCGGAGGCGTTGTCGTCCGCGCCCGGCTGGACCTTCCCGCCGACCGTCCCCCGGGCGTCGTGATGCGCCGCCACGACGATGAACTCGGCGGCCTTCTCCCCCGGAAGCAGCCCGATCACGTTCCGCCCCCCGACCTTCTGCGCCTTGAAGTCCTGGAAGTATCCGTCCTTCCCGCCGGGCTTCAGGCCGAACTCCTTGAAGCGCTCGGCGACGTACTGGGCCGCCCTCTCCCCCTCAGGGGTGCCGTTGTCGCGACCCTTCATCTCCGGGGAGGACAGGAAGCGGATGTGCCTTTCGAAGGCTTCCCCTGCGAAGGGGTCGGCCTGGAGGGCGAGAAGAAGCGCCAAGGCAAGCATGGGCGTCGAGGCTACCCCGGCCCGGGGGACAAGTCAAGGAGCCGCCGGGCTAGCGGTCCCGTCCCAGCACGTCGACCAACTCCACCAGCCCGCGCTGTAGGACGCGGTCGGTCTGAAGGTCGCACACCCACGTGAGCTTCTCCTCCTCGGCCACGCGGCGGCGGAGCAGGCGGCGCAGCTCCTCACGCACGACGTCCCGGCTGAGGCCGGTCTTGAGGCGACCGTAGAAGGCCTCGAATCCGGGATATCCCCCCGTCTCGAAGCGGTCCGTCTCCGCCCGTTCCCGGAGTTTCCGGTCGCCTGGGTGGCCGTCGAGGTACCTCTCTAGCTCCCCCGTGCCGCGCAACGTCCAGACGGCGTCGAAGGTCTCTTCCCCCAGGCGGTCCTCGGCGCACTCGATGTCGGGAGCGACTCCCTTGTGATCGACCTCGTGGCCGAACGGCGTGGTATAGCGCATGACGGTGAGGTAGAGGTACCGCTGGAGGAGCATCGAGCTGAGGGGGATCGGGGTCTGCCCGACTCCCTTCCCGTAGGTCTTCGTCCCAATCAGGACCGCGCGCTTGTGGTCCTTGAGCGCGCCCGCCAGGAGTTCGCTCGCCGAGGCCGACGCGCCGTTGATCAGGCAGACCATCGGCAGTTCCTCGAACGCCGTCGGCACCTTGGTCTTAAATTCCATGTCCCCGCCGAGGCCGGGCAAGGTGAGGCCCCCGAAACTCGGCTTGTAGGGGGAGACCGTCTTCGTGATCGTGAGCCCCTGGGGAAGGAACTGGTCGGCCACGCCCGTCGCGGCCGGGAGCGCCCCGCCCGGGTTGTGGCGCAGATCCAGGATGAGGCCCTTCATCCCCGCGCGGGTCATTTCCTTGAGCGCCGTCTTGACCTCCCCGACGAGGGCGTTGTCGAAGACCGTCATCCGGAGGTACCCCACGCCCTGGCCGAGGTACCGGAACCGGACGTCCTTCACGGCCGTCTTCCGGGCGGGGATCCGGAACGGGTACTCCTTCCCAAAGCGGAGGACCTTCAACTCGAGCGTGTCTCCCGCCGGAAGGCGCAGGAGTTCGGGCAGGTCCTCCGGCCGCAACTCCGAGACCTTCCTCCCGCGGATGGCCACGATCTCGTCACCGATCTCCAGCCCTTCCTCGTAGGCCGGGTAGCCGTACTGCAGGTACATCACGCTCGCGCGTTCGCCATCGAGCTGGACGGAGATCCCGGCGGAATCATCCCGGCTCCCGCCGCCGAGCATCTTCAGGAGCTGCTTCATGTCCTGATCGGTCAGGATGCGCGAGAAGGGATCGCCGGTCTGTCGCACCATCGCGTGGGCCGCATGGTCCGCAAGGCGGACGAGGTCGATCCCGGGGACCTTCTCGTCGACCGCGCTGAGGGCGGCATCGAGGGTCTCCGACTCGCGGACGGCGGCCTTCACGGCATCCCGCTCGGCGGCGCCCAGCTTCTCGAAATCCTTGTGCGCCATCGCCGCGACCATGGCCTTGAGGGCGGCCGCCACGAGGCGGTCCTCCTTCATCCTCTCGCGGTCTATGAAGGACTCGAGAAGGTGCCTCTTGACCTCCCGGAGATAGGCCCGAGCCTTCCTCGAATCGCCCGACTCCGGGCGCGCCCCCAGGGCGACGGCGACGAACGCCAACAGGGCGAGCCCCCAGCCCAGCCGTCTCATGGGAATCTCCAATTTTCTCCCCTTCCAGTATACGGGCGCGACGGACGCTTTGCAGGGCCAGGCCAGGCGATTCTTCTAGATTTCACGGACAGCCAAGCTAGGATAGTGACCCATATGGGCAAGACCTGCCAACTCTGCCGGCAGCCCACGACGCACGACGACTGCTACGTGAGGCTCGACCGGGGGGATCGCCCCGCCTGCCGCCCCTGCTGGGAGCAGCTGCTTCTGGATCCCCGCCGGGTCCTTCGCTCCCTCCAGAGCCTGCTCCCCCTCGACCGCACGCCCCCGGCTTATCCGTCCCGCCCGTAGGTCCGCGCCAGGCCTCCCCCGCAGACCCATCAGTTATGCTGCCAAGAACATTATTGATGGGCTATACTGGAGGCAGGACGCCTTGCGGGGGTGGACGATGTACATCCGGACGCGGGAACAGGCCCTGGACGCGGCGGCGGATGCGCTGGAACTCCGGGATCCCCGGGACCGGCTTGTCCGGTCTGCGGTCCAGGTCATGCTGTGCCTGGAGGTCGAGCCCCGACGCCTCCTGGTCGACTGCCTGGCCCTCTTCTTCCAGGGCGGACTCGACGCGCTCCGGAGGCGGCGCCAGCGGGCCGCGCCGGCGGAGCCGGACACCGAGGCGGTCGCCCGAGCGCTCGACGCGCTCCGCTTCGCGGGCATGGCGCGCCAGGTCCTCCCCGGCCTGCGCCATGAGCGCTGGCAGGTCGCGCGCGCGATCCTGGTCAACGAAGGGGGCGTCCGCGCCTGTGTCGAGGATGCGATCCGCGCCCGAGGCGACGCCATGACACTTGCCACGTGCGAGTCGGCCGTGACGGAGATGGTGCTCTCCCTCCACCAAGCGTGGATGGACCGGGCCGGCACCCTGCGGACCGCCTGCCTCGGCGCCCTCAAGGGCGTCCCCCTCCCGGATCCGGACCGGCTCCACGAGGAGGCCGATCTCCTCTTCGAGCTCGTCGCCACGTCCGACAGGCGCGCGACCGATCTCCTGCAGGCGATCGACCTCGGGCCTGAAGAGGCGGCCCATGCCGTGGAGCGACTCTACGCGATCAGCGACGCCCTGCGGTCCACCGGACCCGACTCGCCCCACCACCCGCCGGGGCCCTCGGCCCTCCGCGACGTCGCGTAGTCCTCCTCCCGCGCGGGCGCGCGTGGTATCATGCGCCCCGTGTACATCCGGTCGAGGGAGGAAGCGCTCGGGGCCATGTCGGTCATCCTCGAGATTCCCGGCCGCCCCCAGCAGATCGTGCAGGCCACCGTCCAGGTCGCGATGTGCCTGGACCCGGAGGCGCGCGACTTCATGCTCGACGTCCAGGCGGCCCTCCTCTCCGGGGGCCTGGAGGCGCTCCGCCGCCGCCGGGAGGAGGCGATGGCGAAGCTGACCGAGACCAAGATCCGCCGGCGGGCCCCGGGGATCGACGTCAAGAAGGACGAACTCCTTCGCGAGGTCGGCACGGCGCTCGACCTGCTCCGGATGGTCCGCATCCTGGGGGACGTCTTCCCCGCCGTCCCGGCGAAGCACCCGGCGTGGGAGATCGCGCGCTTCATCCACGAGAACGAGAGCTTCACGCGGGAGGCGATCGAGGCGGGCCTGCGCCGCCGCGGGCGGCCCGAGCACGCCCCGCTCGAGGCAAAGGTCCTGGAGAAAATGGACGAAAAGAAACCGTGGTGGCCCGAGTGGGCCGAGTCGATCCGTCAGGCCTGCATCCATTACATGAGAGAGCTCGCAAAGCGCGACGAGGCGCATCCCGGGGCGAACGATCCCGAGCTGCTCTTCACGTTCATCGCGATGAGCGAGGAGCGGGCGAGAGAGACCCTCAACCGCATGGCCGCCACCGGCTCCGCCCTTCTCGACTACCTCGCCCAGGTCCGCCTGCGCGTCAGCCTGATCCTCACCGCCCAGCAGGAGGCCGGACACTGATCTACATCCGGAACAAGGCGGAGGCGCTCGACGCGGTGGCCGCGGTGCTGGCCCTGCCCGAGCGGCGCCAGCAGATCGTCCAGCTCACGGTACGTTTGGCGATGTGCCTTGACCCCGAGGCGCGCAGCTTCCTGGCGGACTGCCAGGCGGGCCTCATCGAAGGCGGCCTCGAGTACATGCGCCGGCGCCGCCACGAGGCCCTCTCCGCGATGCAGGAAGATGCGCAGGAGGCGATCGTCATCGTCGACTCGACCGAGGACCAACTCCTGGAGCAGGCCGGGATCGCGCTCGACGCGCTCCGGCTCGCCGAGATCCCCCGCCAGGTCTTCGCCGACCTCGGGACCGAGCACCCCCCCTTCGAGGTCGCCCGCGCGATCCTGGCGGACGAGGCGGCGATGCGCCAGATCTCGATCGACGCCGTGCGCGCCCATGGGGCGGCGAACGGCGCGCTCTACGAGCGCCTTAAAAAGGACCTTCGCCAACGGCTGCAGGCCGCCCGTCCCGGCTGGGTGGCCGTCGCGCCGACCCTCGAGTTGGCCTGCCTCGAGGCGAACCCCCGGAGCGCCGATCCGCTCTTCAGCGTGATCGCGGTGGACGACCTGCGCGCGAATCTCGTGATCGACCTGCTCGCGACCAGCCGGGCGGAAGCTCTCGAGTACCTCCGGAGCGTCCAGCAGCGCATCGACACGCTGCTTGAGCTCGAGGCGCAGCAGAAGCCGTAGGCGGGCCGGGCCGTCGCGGACGGGGGAACGACCTCGGCCTGCCGGGGGTCGATTCGGCCGGGCCGAGCGAAGGCGGCGGGATTCCTCGCACAGGAGACTGCTCCCAGCGAGAGAGGACAACCCCAAGACCGCCCGAGTCGAAGGGGTGGGCGCGGGGGGAGTCGAACCCCCATCCCTTGCAGGACCGGATCCTAAATCCGGCGCGTATGCCAGTTCCGCCACGCGCCCCAAAAACCGCTGGTCAACCCCAAAGGTCTCATTATAATATCGTCCGCCCGCCACTTCAGGGAGAGGTGCCAGAGCGGTCGATCGGGCTCGCCTCGAAAGCGAGTGTCTCCGCAAGGGGACCGTGGGTTCGAATCCCACCCTCTCCGCCATCAAAACACAAACCGCCGTTTAGATGGCCTTGACAGCCTCCAAATGACCGATTACACTTTCCCTCGGACCGCCCGGGATGTTCCCGGGATGCATCTGAGGGAGGTGTCCGATGGCCCGAGCCTGGAAGCGCCCCGATACGGGAATCTGGTACGTCCTGCACGGCCGGAAGGGCAAGATCAGGGTCGGGCCCGATAAGAAGAGCGCCGAATTCCTCGCCAATAAGATTAACGTGGAAGACGCCCAGCGTCGGGCGGGGCTCATCCCCAAGGACGACCCTTCCCTCCTCCGGCGCCCCTCGATCGAGAAGCTGGAGGAGTTCTTCGACTACTACCTCCAGTGGTCCGCCCAGAACCATCGGGCCAATTCCCACAAGCGCTACCGGAGCATCCTCCGGAACCTCCGGATCTTCCTGGCCTCCCGGTTTCCGCAGGTGACCGTCCTTGAGCAACTGGAACCCCTCCTTTTCGAGAAGTACAAGCTCTACCGGAAGGAGACCCTGATCGCCCGGAACGGCTACCCTCTGACGCCCGGGATGCTGAAGAAGCTCGAGAAGGCGGGGCGTCCCGCGCGGCCGGCACGGGACACCACCGCCAACGTCGAGCTCGAGATCTTCCGGGCCATCTTCAACCATGCCGTCGACAAGGGGTTCCTCCAGAAGAACCCCCTGAAGGGCGTGAAACTGCTCGAGGTGCGCGAGATCACCGAGCCCATGGTCCTCACGCACGAGCAGGCCCGCGCCTTCCTCAGGCACGTCAAGAAGGTCGACGCCGAGGACTACGACCTCTTCTCCCTCATGCTCCACTCGGGGCTCCGCCTGAACGAGGTCAACCACCTGCACTGGAGCCTCGTAGACTTCAAGACCCATTTCATCCACATCCGCCCGATCGAGTTCGTGGACCCGCTCACCGGCGAGAAGACCTACTGGTCCGCCAAGTCCAAGCACGACCGGGGCCGCCGGGACGTGCCCTTGGACAAGGTCGCGTACGACATCCTGAGGCGCCGCCAGGAGCGGTCGAAGGACGCCTTCGCCTTCGGGCCCTACGTGGGCCAGGGGCGGTTCAACAAGCGGACCCGCCGCCACCTGATGCGCCACATGAAGGCGATCGGGGTCCCCCGGTTCACCCACCCCCACTGGCTGAGGCACACCTTCATCTCCTGGCTCGCCATGGCGGGGATGCCGAAAGAGTCCATCAAAGACATCGTCGGCCACGTGGACGACGCGACCTTCGAGCTCTACCGCCATACGACCGACGAGCATAAGAAAGGGCTCCTGGACGGGCTGGATCTCGATCTTTAGGCTCCGGAAGCATCGGCCGGGGTCTTCCTCGAGCGGCGCGCGCCGAGCGCCGTCGCGGGGCAGAGCACCATGTTCTGCCGCAGTTCCTTCATGATGAGGTCGCGGGAGAAGTAGACCCGTCGGCCGAACTTCGAGAAGCTGATCTCCCTCTTCCACTTCATGTTCCGGAGCGTCTTCGGGGTCACCGCGAGCAAGAGCGCGGTTTCCTCGTACGTCCAGTAAGGCTTGGCCATGACCGCGCGGACCTGCTCCTCGCGGCTGGGCGGGACAACTCCCCTCTCCATAGGATTTGCCATGATGGGTTCCCCAATACGCCACTCTCGCGGTCCGATCGAGGCGCTGTCCTCCTCGCTCTCGGCTGCCCACGCTGAGTCGTGGGCTCCATCGGGGCGGGTCAGGCCCCACGTTGGACTTGCTCTCTCCTTACTCCTCGAGCCTTGGCCGATCGAGGATCGGCGTTGCAGGGAGATCGCAGGGGCAGGTGATAAACCGAGATGTCTGTCTCCGCAAGCCCTCTCCCACCTGTATGGTGTCTGATGTATTTATACCCTACCGCTAGTGGAAATGTCAAGTTCAAATCGAACTTCGACTGAAAGGTTTTCTGGTGAGGAGTCGGACGCGCGCCCCACTGCGTGGAATCTTCGCGCGAAGACGAAAGGCCCCCTATCTCCAGGGAAAGGGCACTTGGACAGGGTATCGCCCTCATAGTGGCCGACTCCTGCTGCGGCGTCAGGCTAGACCAAGCGGGATCGCACACAGTGAAATTGACATGGGCGCTTGATAGACTGTTCTCTGAGTCCCCCTGACTGCCCAGGGTAGAGGGGCAGCGTTCATTCCATTTTCCACTTTCTCTAAACCCTCGGACCTCGGCGTACGTCCTATTATTCACGACCGGGGAAGTTGTAGGGGGTACCGAGGGTGGCGAACCCTCGGTCTTGTTCTCTCGTGTTCTGCGAGGGAGGCCGGTCGTGCTGCGGGTCACGCCACGAATGGCCATCTCGACAAAGCAGAGTTCTGGGGTTCAGATAGGGTAGGAGGGTTTCGCGATGAAGCGCATCGGTTGGATCGCGTTCGCGCACGTGCTGCTTGTTTTCTCCCCGGGCCCAGGAAACGCACGTGCGCTCTCACTTGAGGTTGTCCGATCCTCCGTTAGATTCCAGGAGGGGCCAACCGGCCCACATTACTAACCCACCTTCTCCAACACGTCCACCTTTTCGAGAGCTTGGACGAGGCTGTTGAGGAGGGACGCGCCCTTGACCTTATGCAGCCT
>CAZSCC010000350.1:0-8337 GCA_964604905.1 uncultured Planctomycetales bacterium | reverse complement strand
GACTACCTGACGAAGCCCTTTGAACTCGCGGAGCTGCTCGCGAGGGTCCGGGCGCTCATCCGCCGTGCCGCCGACAAACCCTCGCCCGTCATCACGCTGACCGACGTCGAGATCAACACGGCGTCGCGCACGGTCAAGAAGGCGGGAAAGCCGGTCGAGCTGACGGCCAAGGAGTACGCGCTGATCGAGCTCCTGGCGCTCCACAAGGGCGAGCTGGTCACCCGCACGATGATCTACGAGCACATCTACGACGAGCAGGACGACTCGCTCTCGAACGTCGTCGACGTCTACGTGTCGAACCTGCGGAAGAAGCTCGGGAAGGATTTCGTGGAGACCCGAAGAGGGCAGGGGTACATCCTGAATGTTTAGATCGATCCGCTGGAACCTGCTGGCCTGGTACTCGCTGATCCTGCTCGTGCTGATCGGCGGGTTCGGGGCGACGCTCTACTACACCCTGCAGAAGGCGATCTATCGGGAGGCGCACGGCCGCCTGATGGGGTACGCCCAGACGTTCGCCGGGGCGCTCGAGGACGAGAACGGGACGCTCAAGGTGGAACTGTCGCCGGAGTACATGAAGTACTTCCAGCACGAGGACGACGACCTGCCCTACTTCATCGTCTGGGACGCCCAGGGGAAGATCGTGGCCCGCTCTCCGAAGGCGCCGGAGTTGGCCCGTCCCGCGAAGCCGAAGGGCAGCAAGCGGTCGAGCCGCTACGAGGTGTTCAAGCACGGACCCTTCGACTCGCTCATCCTGGTGGGGCAGCGGCTCCACGAGCAGCGGGAGCGGCTGCAGGAGCTCCTCGGGGCCGTGGCGGGTGCCGGGGGCGGCGTCATGCTGCTCGGCCTCCTGGGCGGCTGGTTCCTCGCGGGCCGGGCGCTCAAGCCGATCCGGAAGATGACGGCCGCCGCGGCGGCGATCTCCGCCTCGACGCTGTCCCAGCGGATCGACGTGGGCCGAACCGAGAGCGAACTCGGGCAGCTCGCCAAGACGCTCAACGGGGCGTTCGACCGGTTGGAGCAGGCGTTCGAGCGGCAGACGCGGTTCACGGCCGACGCGTCGCATGAGCTGCGGACGCCGCTGGCGATCGTGATGTCGCAGGCGGAGCTCGCGCTCAAGAAGGAGCGGAGCCCGCAGGAGTACCGCGAGTCGCTCGAGATCGCGCTCAAGGCCTCGCAACGGATGAAGGCGGTCGTGGAGGGGCTCCTCACGCTGGCGCGCGCCGACGCGAAGGACCTGCCGCTCCGGAAGGAGCGCGTGGAGCTCGCGACGATTGTTGAGGAGACCGCCTCGCTGCTCGGCCCGATGGCGCTGGAGCGGAAAGTCGTGCTCACGGCGAGCGTGGAGCCCGTCGCGGTGACCGGGGACCCCGACCGTCTGCGCGAGGTGGTGACGAACCTGATCAGCAACGCGATCCGCTACAACGTGGAAGGGGGGAAGGTGGATGTGACCCTCGCCGCGCGTCCGGACGAGGTGATGCTGACGGTGTCCGACACGGGGATCGGCATCCCCGAGAAGGATCAGCCCCATCTCTTCGAACGGTTCTTCCGGGTGGACAAGGCGCGGTCGCGGGAGGTGGGCGGTTCAGGCCTGGGCCTCTCGATCGCGAAGTGGGTGGTCGAGGCGCTGGGCGGCCACATCTCGTTCACGTCGCGCGAGAACGAGGGGTCGACCTTCAGCGTCCGGCTGCCCCGGGCGTAGGTCCTGTCTGAAGACCAGATTGGCCACAGAGGCTCAGAAAGCACAGAGTCGGAGTTAGCGTGAAGAGATTCTCCGTGATCTCCGTGACTCTGTGGCCAATAACTGTTTCGGACCTAGCCTAGCGAAAGGCGGCGCCGGCCGTGTCCGAGCGGTGTACACTGGACCCTCGATGATCGCCCGCCGGACGAAAGCCGTCGCCCTCGTCGCGCTCGGCCTGCTCGTCGTCGCCGGGCTCCTCCTCCGCACCCCCATCCGGCGGGCATGGAAGCGTAATTTCTCCGCCCGGGAGATCTCCCAAGGGCTCTTCCAGAATCCCGAAGGGCTCGCCGTCGATTCCGAGGGGAACGTCTACGTCGCCGACCAGGATCGCGGGCAGATCACGATGTTCGACCGCTCGTGGAGGCCGCTCCAGTGGATCGACAGCGTCGAGGGATACGTGAACGGCGACGGGGAGGCCAGCCACGTCACCCGGGGCTGCAACCTCCTCGCGATCGCCCCGCGCCGGCTGCTGCTGGTGGCCTACCACAACGTGGCGGAGCTCGACCTCTCGGGGGAGAAGCCGAAGCTCGTCCGGATCGTCGGGAGCCGCGGGTCCGCGGCAGGCCAGATGGACGGTCCGGAGGGACTCTCGCGCGACGCGAACGGCGACGTCTACGTGACCGACGAGCACAACCGGCGGATCAACGTCTTCGACCGGGAAGGGAAGTACCTCCGTTCCTGGAGCCTGCCGCAGGACCCGCAGACCGTCCTCGTGTGGAAGGACCGGGTCTACGTGGCGCTCAACAAGCGGAACTATATCGGCTGTTATTCCAAGGACGGGAAGGAGCTCTTCCGGATCGGCCGCGAGGCGCTGTTCCCGCTCATCCTCTGGGTCACGATCCCGGGAGGACTGGCGGTGTCCTCGATCCTGGCGGTGCTGGGGAGGAAGCGTTCCGCTCTTGGCGCACTCGTGATCTTCGGCCTTGCGGCGGCCGGCGGGAGCGCGGCGGATTACGTTCACCACGACCGGCCCGGCCAGTTCCGGATGCCGGACCATATGATCGTGTCGCGCGACGGCGCGTCCCTCTACATCACCGACCGGGCGAACGCGCGCGTGCAGGCGGTCGACCCTGAGGGGAACTTCAAACTCATGTTCGGGTCCTACGGGAGGGATTCCGGGCAGTTCCGGGACCCGAAGGATCTCGCCTGGGACGCCGACGGAAACCTGATCGTGGCGGACAGCGACAACCACCGGCTGCAGGTCTTCACCCCCGAGGGGAAGTTCCTCCGGAGGGTCGAGTAGCCTCCCGGCCCTTTCGATTTCCGGGCTGATCCGGCCGGACACGGTGTATCGGGGGTGGAGGAACTTCGGGGCCATGAAGGAGCGCGAGCCGCGGCAGGGGGTGGACTTCCCCTGTGAAGTCGCCGGGGTGGGGGCGCTGGCGCTGGGCCAGATCCGCAACCTGAGCGTCGGGGGATGCTGCCTCCTGAGCCCGCACCTGGCATCCGACGAGGAACGGATGATGATCTCGGTGGAGGTCCCGGGCCTCGCCTCGGAGTACCACTTCGTCGCCGAGGTCTGCTGGTCGGAGCTGGGCCCGACGCCCAACCTCTACTGGGTGGGCTGCCGCTTCGCCCATACGGAGCGCAGCCGGAGCCTCGTTCGGGAGCTGCTCCGCGAGATCGACGAGGGGAGCCTTCCGGGAAGCGGGGAGTCGCGGCGGACCGCCTGACCCTCTGCCCTCTAAAGGACCTCCGCCTCCTCGCACTTCGTGCAGACATAGCCGATGCCGGTGGTCTCCACGAAGACCATGATCTCCCCGCCGCAGCGGTGGCGGACCTTGGCGACCTTGGTCCACTGGTACATCTCGTTCTCCGTCGCCGCCTCGTACAGCGAACCCATCCACTCGATCTTCTGGTTCAGGAGATCGGTCATGCGCTTGTCGTCCATCGTGCTCACCCCCCAAGAGAATCTAAAGGCGGCCGCTGAGGCGTCTTCGAGGGCGTCCGCTTCGCGGCTCTGCGCCTCTGCGGCCGTTCACCGTCGTTAACTGGAACCGCCGCTCGAGAACCCGCGGGAGCCGCCGCTCGAAGAGCCCGACCCGCCGGAAGGGGTCTTCGAGCCGCTCGAGGTGGACTTCGATCCGCTCCCCGACCCGGTGATCCCCTGGGGCCCCGAGCCGTAGGTCGGATCGTAGCCGGGGCCGTAGCTCGGCCGGTAGCCGAAGCCGCCCGGCGAGCGCGACCAGAAGTGGCGGTGATAGGTGACGTAGTGCCGGTGGTACGGGCTCGAGCTCGTATAGCTCGTGGTGTGGGCCGGCGTGAAGATCGTCTGCCGGACGACGGGCTGCACGGTCGTGGGGGTCACGCCGGGCGCGACGTAGACGAACGAGAGGCCCGCCTGGGAAAGCTGGGTGAAGTAGTCCGTGAGGTCGTCCTCCTCGTCGCCCGCCTTCGTGCCGCGGGCGTTCACGTAGACGATCTTCTTGATGCCGCGCGCCAGGAGGACGGTTGAGGCGGGGAAGTCCGAGGTCGCGTGGAAGAATCGGTTGTCGAACTCGTCGGAGGAGGGCCGCGCGTTCTTCTTGGACAGCCGGTCGCCCTCGAGGATGAAGACCGGGAGCGCGTTCTCGGGCGGCTTGGCGGCGGCCGCCTCCTGGGCGTAGTAGAGGAGCGCGCCGAGCGGGCGCTCGAGGGCGATGATCCCCTTCTGATGCGGCCAGTTATTGATCGTCACCACCGGCTGGAAGCCCGAGCGCAGGTAGACCATGCCCCACGCGACCGACTTCTCGCCCGGCAGGTCCAGGAAGACCGCCGCGTCGCGCAGGTCGAGCGTCTTCCCCGACTCGGCCGCGGCGGTTTCCACCGCGGCCCCGTCGGCGGAGCGGATGGGCATCATCGCCTTCTGGACGATGGAAGCCGCCGCGATGAGCGTGGGCTTGTAGTAGGGGCGCCAGGGGCTCTTCTCGGGCGGGACCCACGCCGCGTGGAGCGACATCGCGTCGAGGTACTTCTTCCAGCCGTCGCCCTTCAGGCTGTCCTCGGGCGAGAGGTCGCGCGAGAAGAGGGAGTGGGGGCGCAGCTCCGGCGCGCGGTCCGGCTCTCCGCAGCCGAGCGCGCCGAGGGTCACGCTGACGATCCCGCCCCCGACCAGCCGTCCCTTCTTCATGAGAAACTCACCACGGAGACACGGAGTGCACGGAGAAGACGTTCTTTGAAGCCCGGGGAGCCTTGGGCGCAGGGAGAAGTATTCATCGGTTCTCCGTGTCCTCGGTGTCTCTGGGGTGTTCTTCCTCCCCGACCGCGGCGACCAGGGCGTCGTAGGTGATGAAGCCGTCGCCCGAGAGCCGCGTGTAGAAGCCCCCGAACTTCCCGGCGACGACGTAGGGTCCGAAGCAGGGGAAGAGCGGTTCGCCGTCCACCACGACGGGGAGGTTCTCGAAGCGGTCCTGCACGATCCACTGGTCGGGCTCCGAGGCGGGCCACTGGAGCCAGTGGGCCCACTCGTCGTCCTCGCAGTGGCAGCCCATAAGGACCTCCGCGCCGATGCGGCCGAACTGGCGCTTGACGACGAGGCGCTCGCGGTCGCGCGCGTAGCGGTCCGTCTCCTCGAGGCGGAACACCGTGGTGCGCGGGACGTGGCGGACGATCAGGTCGCGCTCCTGGGGGTCGAAGCGGTCGAGGTTCTCGTGCCAGACGGCCATCGTCTTCTTCGACTGGGCGATGAGCGACGAGAAGCCGTTCACCATGCGGAAGGCGCCGGCGGAATAGGCCGAGAGGATCGCGTCGAGGTTCGGCACCTCGGACATCCACTCTCCCGGGAAGAAGCGGTAGACGGCGTCGACCTTCTCGCCGAAGACGCGGAGGTCGCGGCCGGTGTAGACGAGATTCTCGGGGTTGCAGAGGATCGCCTGGACGCCGATCCGGTTCCACGCGCGGCGGAGGAACTGGCACTGCTCGAGGTCCTCGCCGTAGCCGGAGGCGTAGCAGACGGCGACGGTGGGGGAGACGCTCTCGGTGCAGAGGGCGTCGGTCAGGAGCGGGACGACGCGGAACTTCGTGGGGTCGCCGAGGATGAGGTCGTTGAGCGCGGCACCCTCGTGGATGCCGCCGGGGACGTCGCAGTTGAACTCGGCGAACTGCCATCCGGTCGGGGTGCGGAAGGCGTCGTAGCGGGCGAGGATGACGGGCGGGCGGGGGCGCGGCTCGGAGGCGATCATCCGCCGCACCTCGGGGGAGAACCGGTACGCGTCCAGCAGCGCCGGGTCGGCGAGGACGAGGTCGATCGTCCTCTCGAGCAGGCGGGCGAAGCGCTCGCTCAGGGTGGCGACCTCGTCGAGTTCGCGGCGCGGGAGTCGGACCGGCTCGGCGAGGGCGCAGAGGTTGCCCTCGACGTAGGCGTTCCACATGAGGTACTCGATCGACATGCGATCGACGATCTCGCGCGACGCGGTCCTCATCTCAGGAACTCGTAGTCGATCTTTTCGATCCAGCGGGCGCCCAGGAGTCCGCGGCGGAGGGTGAGGGTGGCCGTCATCCAGGGGGCCTTCTCCTTGGGCATGAACCGGGTGTAGGGGATCTTCCAGAGGGTGCCGGGTTCGTGGTAGAGGAGGTGGATCTCGACGTCGCCATCGCCGTTGCGGACGGCCATGGCGCGCTCGACTTGCGGGCCTCCGGGCGAGAGCATGCCGTTGGCGAGCTTGAGCGCGGGGCCGTAGAGGTAGGCCGAGAGGAGCCCGGCGGGGACGGCGAGGACGAGCGTGAGGAGGAAGCGGACGACGAAGAGCTTGAACCCGCCGCCCCCGCCGGGCGGACGGGGGGAGGGGCGCTTTTTGAGCCACCGGGCGGTGGCGAGGGCGTAGAAGATCGCCAGGACGATCGCGGCGGTCCAGAAGAAGGGATGGTTCTCGATCGTGGGGTAGGACGCGGCGGCGAGGTGGCCGATGAAGAAGGCCGGGACGGCGGTCACGAGCAACGCGATCGCCAGACGCATGCTCCGCGTGAAACCGAGGCCGGAGAGGACGGGTTTCCCGAAGGGCTTGGGCATGTCGGTCATGGGCCGACGATTCTGACGGCCCGCCGGAAGGCGCATGACAGGGTTTGCATCTCCATGGATTATAATAGGGCTGGAGACTTCGAGGGCAAAAACTTTGCGGAACGCGGAGCTGGAGGAAGTTCGGCGCCGGCTCCGCGCGATGGGGGACCCGCGCGCCGCCCGGCTCTCGAAGGCCGCGCTCCGCTCGCCGCACAAGTTCCACGGAGCGCTCCCTCCGGCGGTCCGCGCGGTGGCGCGGGAGATCGCCCGCCGTCACCGGGCGGACCGCGACTTCGGCGCGCTCCTGGGGGTGGCGGACCGCCTCTGGAGGAGCCCCTGGCACGAGGAGCGCTGGGTGGCGATCCACATGGTCTCGGCGCTCGGGCGGCGGCTTTCGAGCGACCACTGGCCGATGCTGAAGGAGTGGATCCGGGGCGTACGCTCGGCCGATCACGGCGACGGGATCGCGGTCGAGCTCCTGGGGCGCCTCGTGAAGCGTGACCGCTCGTGGTGCCGCGTGCTCAAGCACTGGACGCTCTCAAAAAACGTCTTCGAGCGTCGGGCCGCGGTGATGGCGGTGGTGCTCCGCGCGCGCCACATGGGCGACGCGGAGGCGGCACTGCAGCTCTGCGAGCCGCTCATGCGCGACCGCGCGCCGGCGGTGCAGGAGGCGGTGGGGGCGGTGCTGCGGGAGGCGCTGGCCTCCGACCCGGCGCTGACGCGCGACTTCCTCGACCGCTGGCGGGGGAAGGCGGCCCTGAAGGTCTGAGCCTCCCCTTCACGGCCCGTTCGGCGCGGGCTTGCGGCCCTCGTCGAGGAGGCGCATGCCCTCCATCAGGATCGGGAGCGTGGGGTCGGGGATCGAGACCTCCTTGCGGCGGTGCTCCGAGTCGAAGGCGAAGCGCCCGTTCTCCCAGGCGAGCAGGGCATAGAAGGCGGGGGTGCCGCGCAGGCCGCCCACGGAGGCGTCCCGGGCCTCGCCTTCGTGGAAGTAGACTACGGCCGACTCCGCCTCGCGCGCCAGCCGCAGGAGCCCCGTCTTGCGCGTGTGGTTGAGGATCTGCACGAGCTCGAAGAGCGGCATCGCCTTGAGCGTGCCCGAGAGCCCTCCCGAGAGCTCCTCCGCCATCCGCCGGTTGCGGCGCGCATGGTAGCGCGACAGGACGCGCGTCAGGTGGTAGCTCAGCTCTGGGTGGTCCAGGAGGAGGTCGCCGAAGGCCGACTTCTGGACCGAGGCCAGGCGCACGGGGCTGCGGGCGCGCGCGGTGATCGTCGACGGGTTCCCGGTGAGGAAAGAGATCTCCCCGAAGCAGTCCCCCGGGCTCCGGAGGTCGCCCTGGCGCTCGCCCTCCAGTTCCGCGATCTCCACCTCGCCTTCGACCAGCACGTAGAGCGCGCTCACGATCTCGCCGGGCCGCACGAGGATCGCTCCCGCGGCGTGCTCGGAAGCTTTCGCGATCTTGTAGAGCCTGCCCATCACCGCGAGCGGCAGCTTCGACAGGAACGTCACCTCCGCCCGCGCCGCCGTGCTGATGGCACTGAGGATCATCGAGGTCTCGTCCGTCTTCTTGCTCTCGACGGCGGCGGCGATCTTGCGGACCTTGGCCGCCAGCGTCTCGGCCGC
>CAZSCC010000349.1:0-2025 GCA_964604905.1 uncultured Planctomycetales bacterium | reverse complement strand
ACGATCATCTTCTGGCCGCCCCCGTGCTTCACCTGGTTGGTGGGCTTGGTGAGGATCAGGCTCTGCTCGGGGGCCTTGGGGTTGACGAATTTGCTGGAGAGAAGATAGTTCATCGTCGCCTCAGCGCCCTCGCGTTTGATCCAGGTCATCTCCTCGCCGTTCTCCTGCACGAGCTTCGCGTTCTGGGAGCCGTCGGCCGAGTGGCATCCCGTGCAGCGGAAGCGCTGGGACCAGACGCTCTTCTCGAACGCCTCCGCGACCTTGTCCGCCCGCGCGTGGCGGATGACCTCGTCCGGCCGCTTCGGCTTCGCAAGCTCCGATGCTGCGAGCTTGGGGGCGTCGCGAAGCTTCGGGTCGGCGCAACTCGCCTTGATCCATTCGGCGAAGGCCTCGTACTCCATCTTCCGGACCTTCTCCTGGATGAGCTGGGCGCCCTTTGAGGTTTCACCCATGTTGATCAGACGGAGGATCTTCGAGTCGCCGGGCTTGGCGAGGTCGATCAGCCCCTGGTCGCGGAGCGAGAGGAACGTCTTCTCGTGGGAGGGGTGGATGTAGTTCTTGAGGTCGACCCCGGCGAGGTGGCACTGGGTGCAGCTCGAGGGGTTGGGCGACTTGAAGATGGGGAGGATTCGCTTCTCGAAGAGGTCGGAGGCCTTGGGCTCTCCGTCGGCCGAGACGGGGCCCGCGGCGGCAAGGAGAAGGGCGGCGGCGATGGCGCGGACGTTCATGGCTCCCCCTGAAACGGTCTATCAGGGTATGC
Organism: uncultured Planctomycetales bacterium; assembly: GCA_964604905.1. Taxonomy (GTDB): domain Bacteria; phylum Planctomycetota; class MHYJ01; order MHYJ01; family JACPRB01; genus JACQFK01. Next base: position 1,265 of record CAZSCC010000349.1, on the reverse strand, counting down.
CGGGCCGGCCGTGAAGCCGGGCGGAATAATCATTCGAGGCCTTCTTTCCGGGCGAGCCCCCGAAGCCTCTCGAGGGCCCGGAACTTGGCCTTGCCCACGCTTTCCGGCGACATCCCCAGGATCGCGCCGATCTCCTCGTAGGTGCTGTCGTGGACGAAAAAGAGTTCGAGGAGGAGGCGGTCCTCGGCGGGCAGCGTCGCGAGAAGGTCGATCAGCGCGCCTTCCGCGGGGGAAGCCGACGCGGGTTCGCGCGGCGGAGCGATCGGGACTTTCTTCCGCAGCAGCTTCCCGCAGGCGCGGCGGGTGACGATCGCGAGCCACGCCCGGAGGTTGTACGGCGGGCGGAGGGCGCGGAGCATCGCGCGGTCGCGCTCGACCAGCTGGCGGAAGACCTCGGCGGAGGCGTCCTCGGCGTCGGCCTCGCCGGCCGAGCCGCTCATGCGGCGCAGCGACGAGCGCGCGACGCGAAGGACCCAGCTTTCGTAGAGCGCGACGAACCGCCTCCACGCGTCGGCGTCTCCCGTCGCGCAACCCCGGACCAGCGCCTCTTCCAGCTGCACGCGAAGGACTATATCCCGCCGGGCGGAAGCGCGGAGGAGAATCCTCTCGGGGGGCGGAACCCATGGCTCCACCCATGAGCGTTCCCCATGGGTTAGCGCCCGGATTCCGGCGCGACCCGGCATTACACGGTTGCGCCCGTTTCACGGAAGCAGGAGAAGGGAGCTTGAGCCCATGAGAAGGAACGTCCTCGGCGCCCGGATCAAGGTCGTCGTCGTCCTGATCGCCTTTGGCCTGATCGGCCCTCGGGCGGAGGCGGCCAGCGTTTCCGGTCAGGTCACGAGGTCGGGGGGCGGCGCCGTCGCCGGCGCGCGCCTGACGCTCTTCACGCCCGACCTCCTCTTCTTCCGCGAGGCGCGGAGCGACGCGTCGGGAAACTACCAGTTCGGTTCCATCCTCGACGGCGCGTACCGGCTTGGCGTTGCCGCCCGCGGGACCGCCTACCAGGAGGTCGCGGTGACGGTCTCGGGAGGGAACGTCGCCCGCTCCTTCGTGCTGGGGACCGAGACGAACGGCGGCCGGTGGACGATCGTGGGGAACACCGCGCCCGAGTACCTCGAGGGGACGGGGTGGGGGACGCTGCTGCACACCGGGGAGATCTTCTTTTGTCACGACAGCAACGACCCGATCGTGTTCGACACCGTGAGCCAGGCGGGATGGTTTCCGGGGCCCAGCAACGTGGAGCAGGGCTGCCATCTCGAGACGCT
>CAZSCC010000348.1:0-11719 GCA_964604905.1 uncultured Planctomycetales bacterium | reverse complement strand
GCTTCCCATCCAAGGCATCCTCCTCCGGGTCCTCTCCGCCCTGGACGCCGTCCCGATTCCCTACATGATCATGGGCGGCTTCGCCGTCCGGGCCGTCGGCATTCCGCGGCCCACCTATGACGCCGACCTGACCGTCGAGGCCTCCGACCCGGCCCTCGGCCGGCTCTTCCACGCGCTGGAAGGGGAGGGCTTCATCGTGCCCGACGAATTCCGGAAGGGGTTCCGGGATTCGCTCCTCGGGATGGCCAAGGTTGAAGGTCCAGAGGTTCGAGGAGCGGCACGTCTGGGACGTGGATCTCTTTCTCGTGACGACGCCGTATCAGCGCGCCGCCTTCGCCCGGCGCCGGCAGGTCCTCTTCCTGGGGGCCGACCGCTGGATGATCACCCCCGAAGACCTCATCCTTCACAAGCTCCTGGCGAACCGGCGCAAGGACCTCCTGGACGTGGAGGAGATCCTGAAGATTTAGGCAGCTCCCGACCTCGCCTATCTCCGGGACTGGGCGTCGCGCCTGGGAATCGCGTCGCGCCTGGAAGAACTGCTCGGCGAGGGCGGCCGCGGATAAGGGAACGTAGGCGCACCAAGGCGGCGGCAGAGAAACTAGTACACTGACTAGTGAAGAGGGTATTCCGTGGTGGACAATATCTGCCCCTGCGCAAGTCGTTGAGGCTCGGGAGGTATGGAGCCGAGAAAGGGATTTGAACCCTCAACCCCCGCTTTACGAAAGCGATGAGGGCCTTGGAAAGAGCGGGACCCTTCCGAACGTAAAAGCACTCAGAAGTGGCTCCAGGGCCGCGTAAAATGAATATTGTGTTTTCGTTGCGGGACCCTTGAGAACGCTAGAAAACAGGGCCAAACGGCGTGAAAACTAGGCCACTGACTAGGCCAGGATCCGGGGCGCGATCACGAGGATCACGCTTGCTTGTCCGCTCAGGTGGAACCGAAGCTCCCCTGTAGACCGCAATTGCAGCACAGTTGGAAGGTGCACTCGCTTGTACGAGTCCGTCATGGTTCACAAGAAGATTCTCGGATTGTCGTTTGTGCCCGCACCGGGCTTGAAGGCGGAATTGAAGCAGGGGCGTTGACGCCGGAGTAGCTGCCCGTGAAGCCGTGCTCGGCACGGAGGTCCTGGTAACGGCCGCCTTGTCACGGCGCTCGAAGGGCGTGACACCAAGGTCCAGGGTATAGGCCTCCCTCAATGGGCGCTCCCCCCCCTCTCCCCGCCAGCGGCCAAATCACCAGGAGAGGCACAGCCGCGCCCCCTCCGCGCCCGCTCGCCGGCCGTGAGCGCCGAACTCCGGGAGCTCGAGGCCGCGGGGCAGGGCACCCGGTCGGATACCGGCGTCCGCGAGGGTGGGCCGTGAGCCGGGAGATCCCTCTGGCCTGGGAAGAGCTCCCCTGGCGATTCACCCTGGGGGGGGGCGCCTCGCGGCCCGGTTGAGCACCTCATTTCTCCTTTAGCTGGACGTCTAGGCAAGCCCTACCTGCCGTTGTCTCTTGCCCCAGGACCGTGGGGTGTTTCGTTTTGCATCCCGATGGGTCCACCGGAGTGCCCCTTTGGAGGTCGCATAGCCCTATGATGGCGGATGCCGCCGGTCCGAAGAAGATGTTCCACCTGGTCATCGGGACTCCCGATGGACGGCTGCCGGGCGCGGGTCCACCGGCTGGGCCGTCCCGCCGGGGAGGACGGGTTCCGGCGCGCGGCGCTCGGGGTGGAGCGTGGGGAGGACCTCCCGAAGGCGGCCTGGTTCGGCAGCCTGGAGGATCTTTCGGAGCGCCGTGGGGCGGGGCCGGCGCCGGCCGCTCTCGATGCCCTAGATCGTGGTTCGGGCGACTTTGGCTTTCCTGGCCGGCTCGTCGGCGGGGAGCCCTCGCTCGAGACGGGCCCTGTGGATTCGTTCTCCCCAAGATTCCGCTTTCGCCACAGCGTCGTCGCCCGGAACCACCGACCCTTCGGGGCCGCTCGCCCCGGGCGGGAGGGGGCCCATGCGTTGTTCGGGGGATCCCTTGCATCTTTGTCCTATATTGTTTACAATCATGTACGTGGCCTTTCTTATCGATAGCGACGCCCTGGTGAAGATCACCAAGGCAGGCCTCAAGGAGACCTTCACCGCGCACCTTGACCTTAGGATGGCACCTGTGGTCGCCGAAGAAGTGATTGAAGAAGGCAAGCGGCTTGGACACGCAGATGCAGTGGAAGTGGAGCGCAATCTTGCAAGGAAGCGCCTCCGGCTCACTCCCGCGCCCCGCGCTTCGGTCAAGGCTTCTCTTTTCAGCGGCGGCGAGGCCGACTTGGTGGCCCTTTATGAGTCTGGACATTACTCGGCCGTGATCTCGGACGACACGCACTTCCTGAAGCGGGCCATAGAGTTCGGGATCGAGGTATTGACGCCGGCGGCGACCCTCGTGCTCCTGGTCAGGAAGCGGAAATTGTCCAAAACAACAGCGTGTGATCGGCTTGAGGCGCTCAAAACCTATATCAGTGCGGAGGAATTCACCCTCGCTCATCGAGAATTAGGCTGTGGAGGCAGACGATGAAAGCAAAGGCGGTAAGGCTCCCGGAGGATCTCATCCGAGGAATTGAATGGATCGGGCGAAAGGAAAGATTGTCCAAATCGGGCGAAGCCCTCCGACGGCTGGTTCGATTGGGGTTGGAAAGGGACTTGGCCTTGCGGTACAGGCGCGGAGAAGTTTCTCTTCGGGAGATGGCCAAGATCATGCAGATCCCTGCTCGGGAGGTGCTCGAAATACTGTGGGAGCACGGGATCACGGGCAACGTCACGGCGGAGATCGCGGCCAAAGCCATGGAGATTGCCAAAAAGCTGTCGCAATCCCGCACCTGATGCGGGAACGGGCGGAGTCAGGACCCCCGTAGGGCCTTCTGCCCTCTCCTCTCTGCGGAGAGAAGTACTTCCCGGCGGCCGTGCTCAGGGGAGGCGTTGGATGATGTCCCGAAACGTGAAGTGGGCCGCGGCAGGCGTCGCGACGCTCCTGGCGTTGGTGGCCCTGGCGATCGCCGGGCTCGCCCTCCTGGGGCCCGAGTGGCTCAAGGGGAAGCTTATCGAAAAGACCCGGGAGAAGCTCCACGCGGACCTCAGGATCGAATCCCTGACCTTTTCTCCCTGGAGCGGGGAAGCCGAGCTGAAGGGGATCGGGTTCGACCGCACCCAGGAGGGGTCCGAGGTCCACGCGACGGTGGGCTCGGTCCGCATGAGACTCCACGTCCTCTCCCTCCTGCGTCGATCGGTGGAGATCGACCGGCTCGAGGCCGATCGGCCGAGCATCGCCTGGACCGTCCATCAACCTCCCGACTCCGAGCGGGCCTCCACGCTCGGGAAGCTCAGGAAGATGCTCTTCGGGAAGACGAGGAGTTCCGAGCGGAAGGTCGAGCTCAGGGTCCGCGAGCTGGTCCTGCGGGACGGCACGGTGGACTTCAGCTCCCTGAAAGAGGGGCGCGAGCCGTTCAAGGCCCTCGCGACGGAGATCCAGTACTCGGCGCGAGAGGTCTCCCTGGACTCTTTCGGGCGGCTCGCCCAGGGCGCCGACCTCGAGGCGACGATCGACCTCGCGGGCTCCCCGGCCAAGCTCAAGAAGCGGGGCACCGCTTCGCCTTCGACCTTCTCCCTGACGGGCGTCTCTCTGGCCTACGCGGACAAATACTTCGACGCCTCCGACGCCCTCGTGATGAGCGGAGGGACGCTGGAGGTGAGCTCTTCATAGGGCGACGAGGGGACCCTCCGGCTCCGGGCGGACTTCAAGGGCCTCGAGCTGGGGGAGAATCCGTCCGCGGCGAAGCAGGAGTTCGCCTTCGTGCCCATCGGGAAGCTTCGAGACCTGGTCAAGGCCCGGGAGGGCACCGTGAGCCTCGAGTTCGCCCTCGAGCATGGAGCGGAGGCGAGCGAGGATCTTCGGGTCCTGCTCGACGAGGTGTGGACCGGGATGTGGGCGGCGCTGATCCGGTCCATGGGCTCCGGAGCGATCCAGGAGGGGTTCGAGAAGGGGAAGCAGAAGGTGCTGGACCGGCTCAAGCCCGAAGAGAAGAAGTGAAAAAGAAAGACAGCCGCGGAAGCACAGAGACCGCGTCGTGGAATTCCATCGGCGCGGACCCTGATCGATGCCCGTTTCCGATTTCTGAGGTGCTCGCCGTTATCGAGACCCGTCGGTAAGGGATGTTCTCGGCGTTTCGGTGTCTCCGAGGTTTTGTCCTCCTCCCCCCGCCCTGGAATCATGCTATACTCGAATCGTGTTGAGCGAAGAACAGATCCTCCTCTACCGGCGGATGTCGATCGAGGAGCGGTGGCGCCTCACGGAGGAGCTCATGACCGTGTCGTGGCGCCTCCTCCTCGAGATGCCCTACGAAGAGCGCGAAAAGCGCTTGAAGCTGGCCCGGGAGGAGCATGAGGCGAGCGGCCGGGCCCTCGTGGAGGCGCTGCTCGCGCGCCGATGACCGAGCTTCCCATCCAAGGCATCCTCCTCCGGGTCCTCTCCGCCCTGGACGCCGTCCCGATTCCCTACATGATCATGGGCGGCTTCGCCGTCCGGGCCGTCGGCATGAGGGACCGGAACTTGGGATCCGTCCGACAGGGACAAACCAGGTTCCGATAGTGCTGGTTCCAGTCCTTCTTCAGGCGGCGCAGCATCGTGACGTGACGCTTCCGGGGCCGCCAGGCGCGGGTCCGAGCCCTAGGGCCTGCCTTCTTCGCGGGCAGGCGGCTCGGCCCATTCCGAGGCCCACCTGCCCTAACGCGGCAATCGCGTTCGCGGCAGGTCTAGGCCGTTCGAAATCCTCATAGGCTTGAGTCGATCCTACCGTCGCCCGGACAAGTTGGATACCCCGAATCGATTTTCGCAGGCGTGCTCCGTCTGCCGGCGGCATGGCTGACCCTGTGAGGAGCATGGCCCAGCGCGTCTGCAGCCATCCGTCATCCTGGTCCTGAGATTCACCCATCCCGATTCCGCTTTTCCTGATACCACCCCCCGTTGAGATTACTTGGTAATACGGAGGGCACGATGGGGACCCAAGCCGCGGACGCCGGGGGCGTTGAGGCGTGCCCGGGATGCCACCGAAGGGAAGGAGTACCGCGCATGAAGACGGGATGGAAGGAAGTCGCACGGCTGGGGACCCAAGGGTCCCGCTATCCGCACGTGTTGGTCGACACGCATGGTTGGTGCCTGAGGCTCGGGCCCGATCCCAGGAGAGACGATAAATTCTTTTCGCGACTGAGCCCGCTGCTCGAAGGCTTGATCGAGCATCTGGTCCGGCGCCGGCTGATCCTCGTCAGGCCGATCTTGGATATCCGGGAACTGGCGGAGGAGGTCCGTGGCGGGATCAAGTCCGCTGTGGCAATGGCCGGGCAGGCGGCCCTTGAATCGCAGCGAATGAGCTCTGACGCTTCCCATGTCCTGTACGAGGGTCCGGAAGCCCGGAAGGTCATTCCAACCTTCCTGAGGGCATTCCAGGCGTACCACCGCAATTGAGGAGGAAGGCCAGGGTGGCCCCATGGATCACAGCCAGTCCCGGGGACGGATCACGGACAGTCAGGAAGCCTTTGGCGTTGGATCGTCGTGACCGCGTAAGCGCCCGGACCTTCCTCCAGGTTCGGACTTGGGAGGCAACGGCGTCTTTGTGTGTCGTTTTGTGACACGGGGAAGGGGCACTCTCAAGAGCGAGCGGGAGGGCCGGTCAGAAGGTTTCGGGCCGTCCTCCAACGAATCGAGGGCAAGAATCGGAGCCACGGGAAAGCAAGACTTGCGGAGACTTTTCAGGGAACAAGGTCGGAGGAATTGCTCATGAAGACTGACGATGTTGGGCTGCCGCGTTTCCGGTCGGCATCGCTGCCCCAGCCGCTGGATGCCCCTCTCCTCACGTTTGAGACTGCAGCATCTTACCTGGGGACCACGATCAACGGCATCCTGGCCGCCTTGAAGGGTCAACACGAGAACGATCATGAGCTAACCCGGATGCTGCGGAGCGCCCTGGTCGTCCTCTCTGAGCGCAGGCGCTTCATCCGTAAGAACACCCTGATGGAATGGCTCCATCAGAAGGCTGCTTTGGCCACCCTGGCTCGTCCCGCGTAGAGGTTGCTTCAGGGGTGAGCCGCCCCGGGAAGCGGATCCGGAGTCAAGGGCGATGAATGCTCCGCCTGCGGCTCGGGTGGTTGCGCTGTGATGGACGATCGAGGAGGTGAGACATGTCGTACGTGTTTTTCAGGCCCGAGCGGAAGCGCTGGGCCACCTTCGTGGATCCTGAGGAGGCCGCGGACGGCAGGCGGCACTGGCTTTCGACCGGGGTCAAGGAGGAGGCCGAGACCAAGAAGGGGAGGCAGAGGGCCGAGCGCTGGCTCCAGGACCACCTGGAGGAGCAGTACAAACTCAAGAGGACGGGCATCGTCCCGGTCCCGGCCAAGTCCGTGCGGCAGTTCTGCGACGACTACCTGAAGGCAAGGAACAAGCACGAGACCTACAGCCGTGAGAGGGACATCCTCCGGCAATTCCTGGACTTCAAAGTCGGAAACAGCACCCTGGGTGCGATGCGGCTGGCGGCCGTGAGGCAGGAGCACATCCAGGCCTACGTGAATTCGAAGCGCGAGATCATCCGGAAGCGGAAGGACGGGACGCTCAGCGTTCGCAAAGCGTCCCCCGGCAACGCGGTGCGTCATCGCATCACCCTGCGTGCGGTGTTTGCAGCGGCGGAAGCGATGAAGCCGCCGCTCATTCCCGCCGGCTCGAATCCCGTCGTCGGCACGAAGGTCGACGAGTACGAGGACAGGAGGCATCGGGAGATGAAACTCGAGGAGCAGGCTCGGATGGAGCCGTTCTTCAACGACCCCGTTCACCGGCCGGGCCTCTTTCGCCTGGGTCGGATGATGACCTTCGCGCTCTTTACCCTCGCGCGGAGACAGGAGATCTTTCGATGCAAATGGCGCGATGTTGACCTCAAGGAGCGCCGGCTTCCCGACGGGTCGACCTCGTACGGCATCGTCACCGTGGTGTCCGAGGGAGAGGAGCAGACCAAGAGCCGGAGCACCCGCGAGGTCGAGATCTATCCCCCGCTCCGAGACCTTCTCCTCAAGATGCGCGCGGAGGCCATGGAGGAGGTCGGGGGGACCCCCGCGGCCATCGAAGACCGAACCGTCTTCCTCTCCACGGACGGGAAACCCTACAAGGGCATCAAGGTGACCTGGGCCGCTCTCTTGAGGCGGGCCAGCGTCCGGAACCTGCACTTCCATGATCTGCGGCGGACCGGCGCCATGCGCTATCACCGCCTGAGCGTTCCCGTGACGGTGCTCCAGGCGATGCTCGGCCACAGCGATGTGGCGGTGACCATGCGGTACCTGGGGATGATCGGCCGGGAGCAGGCTCCCAGTCTCAATCGTGCGTGGAAGCAGGAGCAGGCCAAACTCGCCCAACGAGATAGCGCTCCAGCCGCGGGGAATTGAACCTGGGCCACGGACCGGGCGAATCTGGCGCGTGTATAGGCAAGCTGTCGGCACCGCCGGGAGATGCGGCCATTCTGGATCCACCCCCGGTTCGGAGAGACGATCGCTCTCCTGGTACAGAGCCTGTTCATGGCCGCCCTCGCGGGCCTTCCCCAAGAAAGCTTCGCGAGGAGAACGAGTTCTCCTGGCACCCCTTCGTGGAGGTGATGATCCTTTTCGCAGGGATTTTCGCCGCGATGATCCCGGCCCTAGCAGTTCTTCGCACACGGGGGGCATCCCTGGGAATCTCCGCGCCTTGGCAATATTTCTGGGCTACCGGCTCGCTTTTCGCATTCCTAGACAAGGCCCCGGCGTACCTCGCCTTCCTCACCCTGGCGCAGTATCTCCCCGGACCCGCAATTGGGGTTGATGGCTTCCACCTCACTTTAGCGACGTCTTCAGCAACCTCCTCAAAGCAACCTACCCTACAGCCGCAGCACTTAGCCTCGACAGGAGGGTAACCGGAAGACCCCCGTCTTCTCTCCCGGGAGCGAGGGCCGTTCTTGCGCATTAGGCGCACCTCTTCGTCTTAACCAACGTGGAATCCCCAGCGGGAACCGAAATAGGTTTACACGGCATACGACAAGTCCCCTCCCCTTGTGTCAGGGCACCAGGGTCAAAGCTTGATGCGCAGGTTCGCCACAAAGAGAGATCCTCCGACGGACAAGACCAAGGAGGCGAGGTGGAGCGAGCCGTAGGAACCCTTGATCTGGCAGGGTGCGAAGAGCCCGGGGATGAGCAGGCCCGCCCCGACCCGGCGCGGGCGAGACCCGCCGTGGTCGGCGAAACATAGCCCCCGTATCCCGGATCCGCTCACGAAGGGCAAGCCCGGCGCACGCCCCCGCGAGGGCCATGAGCATGGAGATCGGGAGGACTTCAAGCGCCACGGCGAGGTGGAGGAGCGTGATCCGGAGCCCGACCTGAACAATCGGGCACGGCCCGACTCCCAGCTTGGAGCCGGGGGCGGTGCCGGCCCTCCTCCTTGAGCCACTTGGCTACGTCAAAGAGCCCAAACTCCTCCCCAAAGAGGCGCTGGCGGCAGAGAGGGCGTGGGGGAATCCCTATTGGCTCGTTCTCATTCGTGACCGCGCGGAGGCGATGAGTGGGTTACCCCGTTGAAGCCGTGGGGAAGCTGAAGTATACTGTTTACGGAGGCCCACAAGATGCACGGTGCCAATGAGATCATCCGGGAAGCCGCGGAGCTCCCCATCGAGGAGCGAGCTCTCGTGATCGATTCCCTCCTTAAGACCTTCAACCCGCCGGAACCGGAGATCGATCGCCAATGGGTCGCCGTCGCTCAGCGCAGGCTCGACGAACTTCGGTCCGGCGCTGCCCGCCCGATCCCCCTCTCCGAAGTGTTTGATCAAATCCGAAACCGCTTCGGGGCATGACGGTTTCGGTTCATCCCGAGGCGAGCGCGGAGTTCCTGGAGGCGATCGCCTACTACGAGAAGCGCCAATCAGGGCTGGGACTCGATCTTGCCGCCGAAGTTAAGACCGCCATCGAAAGGGTTGTCGCATCGCCCGAGGGTTGGCCGACGATCGAAGGGCCGATACGGCGATGCATGGTCCACCGATTCCCTTACGGAATCCTCTACTTCATTGAGCCGGCGGGCATTCGGATTCTGGCCGTGATGCACCTTCACCGAAGCCCCGGCTACTGGATGACCCCGAAGGAGAGGGCCCGTGCGGTGCTCGGCTGGATCCACAAGGCGGCACTTTACTGCCGCAGTCCCCGGATCCGCTTCGAGCCCGAAAGCAACTCCGCTGCCTAGCCGCTATGCCGCGACCCGGAGGGCCTTCTGCCCTCCGGGTCCGGCTCCGGGCCGGCCACAAGGGCGCTCCTTGACGCCGCCCACTCCAGGCGCTAACATCTGGTGTAGCCTAACTAGGCTACACCAGGAGAAAGGTATGGAATTCGTGTCGCTCAGAGAGCTCAAGATCAATGCTTCCAAGGTGCTGGGCCGCCTCCGAAAGGGGGATATGATCGTCACCCGGAACGGGAAGCCCGCGGCCGCCCTCGTCTATCTCGACGAGGAGCTGCTTGAGGACTTCATCCTGGTTCACCATCCCACTCTCCTCGGCGAGGTGGAATCCGCCAAGGCGGAGTATCTGAAAAAGGGCGGGATCAGCCACGAGGCGATGAAGAAGCGCCTCCTCGGCCGCCGTGGATAAGCGGCCCCTCGTTTACGCCCCTCGAGCCCAGCGCGATCTCCAGGAACTGGAAAAACGCAACGCCCTCCAGATCCTGGCTGATCTCGAGCTCCTTGAGTCGCCCCCCTGGCCTCCCGGCAAGGTGAAGAAGCTCCGGGGCCAAGAGTTCTGGGAGATCAAGACAGGGGATTTCCGGACCCTCTTCTGGCCGCACGGCAAGAAGGTCGTCATCCTGCGGGTTGTCAACCGGCGTGATTTGGAAGACGCCATCGACCGCATCGATGTCCGCGTGCTCGTCCGGTGGTTTCAGAAAGAGCACGGGGCGTAGTCGACCGCGACCGCACGCCACCGTCAGTTCAGTTGCCCGACCTCGCCACCCCGTAGACCCAATACTCATCCGCAGCAATCCCGCTCGAATCACACGTGACGCCTGCCACTCTGGCATGGGGCGTTGGCTAATTGCCCATTCACCAGCGAAAACGAGGCGAATCGAGTTTTGGAACACTACGCGGTGGTGAAGGCGGCCCGACGGGCGGGGATCGAGAAGAACGTGACGCCGCACGCGCTCAGGCGGGCGTGCGCGACGGAGATGATCCGGCGGAACGCCAACCCCTGGCACGTGAAGGAGCTGCTCGGCCACGAGGATTTCCGGAGCCTGGACGTGTACGCCAAGCTGACGATCCTGGACCTGAAAGCGGCGCACAGGAAATATCACCCTCGCGAACGGGGGGACGCCGAAATCACCGACTTGGGCCGGGAGGATGGCAAGACGTCATGAAATGGGTCTGCCCCGGCCCATTGTGCTACGATCCTGCGTCGCATCTCGCGTGAGGATGGTGTCAGTGTGAAGGTCCGGTTGCTGTGGAATGCCCCGACGAGTCGAGGAAGATTCAAGCCTCGCCCCATCGACGCGAACGTCGTCCAGAGGATTACGCGCAAGGCGCTGGTACAGGCAGAGCAGTGGAGGCCCGTCCTCATAGCCCACGACGAGGGAGACTCGGAATGGAATTGGCGGACCTTCCTCGGGGAATGCGATCTTTCCCAGGCCTCCGGGACAAGCCGGTACCAGAACTATTCGCTATGGGCGCTGGGGGAGTTGCAGGGGTTGATGATCCTTGAGGTTTCAGGGAGTGCGCACCCGACCCGGCAGCGGAAGCTCCCGCAGGTGTACGTCGAATACTTGGGCGTGGCGCCGCACAATCGGCCCAACGTAAGGAATCCGCGTAAAATCCAGGGCTGCGGCTCGGCCTTGCTCGGGGCGGCGTTTTGGGTGAGCCGTCAGAGAGGCTGGGCGGGGAGGGTCGGACTTCATTCGCTGCCCGGCGCCCTGGGATTCTACAAGGGCCACGGTTTTGTCGACCTGGGCCCGGACCCCCGTGAGCAGGGGCTGAATTACATGGAGATTGGTGGTAAACTCTAGCCGAGGATGAGTATGAGCTACGACAAGACGCTCAGCGAATGGGTCCGGCGCGGGATCGAGCTGGAACGTCTAGGCCTGGACCCTGGCGTCATCGGGTCGATGGCGCGCTTGGAGCGCATGAAGGCGCAGAACCGGAAGACCCGATTCTACCGGGATCTGGTGGTCCGCGCGGGTAAGAACAAACTCAAGATCTCCATCGTCGATCAGCCGGAAGTCACGGGCGATCGCGTCACGCTGGGCATCATTCTTGACCTTCCCCTCGAGGCCAAGGGCAGGAAGGGGTCGGGCAAGAAGGCGAGTTCCGCGTTCATAGCCTTCGTGCGCGACGCGGTGGCGGAGTCGCTGGAGCGTCATCACGGACGGGAGCGCCGGCCTGCGAACGGAACCCGTCGAGTCAAGCCGGCCTGAGAGGATAGAATAGCAGGCGGAGGACGTCATGCTCCTCGCCCCCGCGCGGCAGCGCTCAGCCCGCCATCGATCCGTTTCACCCCGCTTGTTCACGTCCCAACGGGAGATCGTTCCAGCCGCAGGGGAATGGAAACTAGGCCACTGACTAGGCCAAGGGGGATTCCAAGTCCGGCGAAGTGAGCCCCTGCGCAAGTCGTTGAGGCTCGGGAGGTATGGAGCCGAGAAAGGGATTTGAACCCTCAACCCCCGCTTTACGAAAGCG
>CAZSCC010000347.1:0-5251 GCA_964604905.1 uncultured Planctomycetales bacterium | reverse complement strand
CGATCGTCCCCTTCTTGTCGATCAGGAACGACGCCCGGACGCGCTTCTCGAATCCGAACGCCTTGTGGATCTTGCCGTCGGCATCGACGATCAGGTCGAAGGGCAGCTTCTGGTCGTCGCAGAACTTCTTGTGCGAGGCCGCGTCGTCCATCGAGACGCCCAGCACGACGCACTCCTTGTCCTCGAACTTCTTGATGTTGTCACGCAACGTTTGGACTTCCTTCGTTCAGCCGGGGGTCGCGTCCTTCGGATAGAAAGCCACGAGCACGTTCTTCTTCCCCTTGAGCTCGGCGAAGTTCACGTCCTTGCCCGCCTGGTTCTTGCCGGAGAAGTCGGGCGCCATGGCGCCCTTGTCCTGCAGGGCGAGCAGGGCGAACAGCGCGATCGAGGCTTTCATCATACCCATCCTACGTTCTTGGAACCGGCTCAGTTTCCCAAACGGCCGTCCCCCCGTCAATCCCCGACCGCCTTGACAAACGGTTACCCATAGGAAATAATATGGGTGCCATGTGGAGAGCTTGGGGGATTCTTCTCGTTCTGTCGCAGGATCTCGGTCCGCCCTTCAAGAGCGACGAACACGAGATGGCCTTCCGCCCGCCGGCCGGATGGGTCCGGCGGCTCGGGGCGGGTCCCTTCATCGCCCGCTTCACCCCTCCCGGGTTGGATCTTTCCCCCGCGGAAGGCGAGAAGAAGGTCCCGCCGTGGGGGTTGACGCTGAGCCACCTCAACTATCGGTCCAACCCCACTCCGCTGGAGGGCTTCGTCAAGCAGGCGAAGGCCCACATCGAGAAGGAGTTCAAGGGCTCCAAGGTCCTGGAGGAAAAGCCGCTTCGGATCGGTGGACGCGCCGCCCACCGGATCGTCTTCGAGTTCGACCAGACGATCCAGATCAAGACGGTCGTGCCGCGGACCCATCTGGAGAGCTACCTGCTTGACGCCTCGTTCCTCAAGGCGGACGAGGCGAAGTTCCGGAAGGTCGCGGAAGCCTCGATCGACACGTTCGAGATCGTCCCGGCGGTCTTTTCCGGAGAGGAGGCCGCGGCCGACGCCCGGACGGCCGACCTCTTCAAGTCGGCGAAGATCCAGCCCGGCCTGCTGGGGGAGCAGTGGCACACGGTGCACCTCGTCGGCCGGAAGACGGGCCACATGCGGACCAAGCTCTCGGAAGCGGGTGGCCTGTACGTCTTCGAGACCGACGTCCGGAACGACTACGGGGAAGGGAACGTCGATTCGACGATGGTACGCGGGTCCTTCTCGCCCGACGGCCGCACCCAGAAGGTCGAGACCGAGCAGACGAAGGCCAACGACCAGAAGGAGCGCTGGCAGTTCCGCGCCTCCGCCTCGATCGAGGGCGGGCGGTACAAGGCCGTGCGGGACATGAACGGCATCAAGGAGGAGAAGGGCTTCCCCGTGGACGCCGGGGTCCTCCTCGAGGACGTGGCCGAGGTCGTGCGCCGCTCGCTCGTCCCGGCCGGGAAGGGCCACTGGCTGCTCCGGACCATCTCGCCCTACGCGGACGAGTGGAACATCGAGACGGTCGAGGTGAACGACCGCGAGAGCGTGGACCTCGACGGAGCGCGCCGCGAAGCGCAGGTGCTTTTCTGCCGGGTCGACCGCCGCCGCAACATGACCTACTACTACTCGCCCGCCGGAGGGCTGATCCGGCAGGGGGGCGTGAAGGACGCGTTCTCCATCCGTCTGTCGAGCAAGGAAGAGGCCCTCGGCGGCGGCAAGTAGTCCCGGGAGTCGAAGAGAGAGAGGGGGAATCCGTGGTACTCGCATTCTGTCTCGCCCTGGCCGGCGGAACCGATCTGGAAGACCTGGCGCTGCGATACCAGTTCGCCTGGTCGGAGGACGCCGCGACCGGCCGCCACACGATCAAGTCGGACCTGCTCTCGATCGCCTTCGTGCCGGGGATGCAGACGGCGCTGGTGAACGGCGTGCCGACGCGACTGGCGGCCGCCCCGTCGATCGAAGGCGGCCGCGTGAAGCTCCCCGCCGACCTTGCCTCGCAGATCGAGAGGAACTGTCTGCGGGCCGGCGCCTTGGCGAAGCGCGACGTGTTGCCCCCCGTCCCGACCCCGCCGTTGACGCCGCCCAAGCCCGATCGGAAGATCCCGCCCTGCACGATCGTCATCGACGCGGGCCACGGCGGCATCCACACGGGGTACAAGGGGCGCACGGGCCTGATGGAGAAGGACATCAACCTGGACGTCTCGCGCGAGCTCGAGAGGATCCTCACGTCCTGGGGGGCGAAGGTCGTGATGACCCGAAACGGCGACGGCCATTTCTCGGCGGACATCGACGACGATCTCCAGGCTCGGGCGAACATCGTCAACGCGGCGAGGCCCGACCTCTTCCTCTCGATCCACACCAACGGCGTGGCGAACGCCGGTCCGCGCGGCTACGAGGTGTGGGTGCCGCTCCCGCAGGACGCGCGCGGCGCGGCGAGCCGCGACCTGGCGGCCCTGGTCAGGGACGAACTCGGGACCGTCTGGGACAGCGAGGACCGCGGCACCAAGGCCGAGCACAACCTGCGCGTGCTCAAGCAGACCCGCTGCCCGGCGGCGCTCGTCGAGCTGGAGTTCGTCTCAAACCCGCAGGCCGAGCGCCTTCTCGCCTCGCGCGATCATCGCGCCAAGCTGGCGATGGCGGTCGCGGAGGCGGTGCGGAAGTGGGTCTCCAAGAGGAAGTAGAGTCTCCCGGGGCGCGTGAGGGAACGTAGGGCATGGTCTTCAGTTCGCTCCCGTTCCTCTTCCTCTTCCTGCCGGCGTTCCTGGGGGTCTACTATCTCAGCCCGGTCCGGTTCCGGAACGGGGTGGCGCTGGCGGCCAGCCTGGTCTTCTACGCGTGGGGGGCCCCCACGCTGGACATCTACCTCGCCGTCTCCTGCATCCTGGATTACGGGGCCAGCCGCTGGCTCGTCCGCGACGATCTCCGTCCATCGGCGCGCCGGTGGATCGCCGGCGGAGCGGTGGCGGTCAACGTCTGCCTCCTCCTTTATTTCAAGTACGCGAACTTCTTCGTCCACGAAGTGAATCGGGCTCTGGGGTGGGCCGGGATCACGCCCCTCTCGTGGTCGGAGGTGGCGCTTCCGATCGGCATCTCGTTCTTCACATTCCAGAGGATCAGCTACATCGTCGACGTCGTCCGGAAGGAGACGGCCCCGGCCCGGAGCTATACCGACTACCTCCTCTACGTGGTGCTCTTTCCCCAGCTGATCGCGGGCCCCATCGTCCGGTACCGGGACGTGGCGCAGGCGATGGTCCGTCGGGACCATACCCTCGACCAGTTTTTCGAGGGGATGTGGCGATTCGCCCTCGGGCTCGGCAAGAAGGTGCTCCTGGCCAACGTGCTGGGCGAGGTGGCGGACAAGGTGTTCGGACTGGGGACCTCCTCGACCTCGTGCGCCCACGCCTGGCTGGGCGTCGTCTGCTACGCCTTCCAGATCTACTTCGACTTCTCGGGGTACTCCGACATGGCGATGGGGCTCGCGAGGATGATCGGGTTCAGCTTCCCGGAGAATTTCAATCTCCCCTATATCTCGCGGAGCATCACCGAGTTCTGGCACCGCTGGCACATCTCGCTCTCCACGTTCATGCGGGACACGATCTACATCCCGTTGGGCGGGAACCGGGGCGGTCCCGCGCGCACATACTTCAACCTGTGGGTCGTCTTCCTCATCTCGGGCTTCTGGCACGGCGCCAGCTGGAACTTCCTCCTGTGGGGGGCCTACCACGGGCTCTTCCTGGTCGCCGACCGGGTGTACTGGCTGGGGAAGGTCCCGAAGGTCCCCCGGGCCGTGGCCGTGGGGATCACCTTCGTCGTCGTCCTCTTCGGGTGGGTCCTGTTCCGGTCGCCGGACCTCGGGTTTGCCGTGCGTTACTCGGCCCGGATGGTCGGCCTCGGCGGCTTCGAGCCCGACCGCTCGGTGGCCTGGCAGGCCCTGGGCTCCGCGCGCGTCTGGTTCACCCTGGCCGTGGCGGCGGCCGTAAGCTTCCTCCCCGCTTGGAGCGGCACCGAGCGGCTGCGCGACCGCTGGCGCGGGCGCTTCTCGGTCAGAGCGGGGAGCGGACTCCGGTTCGCCTGCGTGATGGTCCTGACCCTGCTTTCGAGCGCGTACCTGAGCAGCAGCGCCTTCAATCCATTCATCTACTTCAGGTTCTGACATGGATGCCGCGCCCGCGACGCCTGGTCGAGATCCGGCCCCGCCGGCCGGACGGTGGGATCTCCGGGTCTACGCCGCGGTCTTCGTGCTCTTCCTGGCCGCGCCGGCGGTCGCCACGTTCCTCCGTCCCTCCACCCGGAAGCTGGGCGGGGTCGAGCGGGCGGCGGAGTTCCCGGCCCTGAGCGCCCGCGCCTGGCTGGGCGGCGAATTCCAGAAGGGGTTCGAGGAGTGGTACCTGCAGGCCTTCATTGTCCGGAAATACCTTGTGCGGACCGCGAACCAGATCAATTATTCGTTCTTCTCCGAGATCACTTGGAAGGAGAGCAGCCAGATCATTCTGGGAAAGGAGAGAACGCTGTACCAGGCGAACTACATCGCCGCGTACAACGGGGACGATGCTCTTCCTGAGGAGAAGATCGAGGCTTTCGCCGCCGGCCTGCGGCGGCTCCAGAATCACCTCGAGGGGAAGGACATCCGGTTCCTGTTCTTCCTCACGCCAAGCAAGGCCTCGATCCTTCCGGAGTTCATCCCGGAGCCCACGAAGGCACGACCGAGGGCCCTCCTCCGGGCCAACTACGAGAGGCTCCTCCCCCGGCTCGTCCAGCATGGGGTGCACACTCTGGATGGTCACGCCCTGATGGTCTCGCTCAAGGAGACGTCCGGGTACCCCGTCTTTCCGAAGGGAGGGGCCCACTGGAACTACTATGCCTCGTTCCGGGTCACCCAGGAGCTGATCTCCAGGGTCGAGTCCCTCCTGGGGAAGAAGATGGTCTTCCTGAAACTCGACGGGGTCCGCTGGGAGACCCAGGGGTTCGGATTCGATGGCGACCTGGCCCGCCTGGCGAACCTGTGGAGGCCATCGGTGTTCTACGGGTCGAGTCCTTATCCCGTCGTGCGCCGCGAGGTGCCTCCCGAGGCGGTCCGGCCGAACGTGCTCCTGGTCGGGGGGAGCTTTCTCGAGCTCCCGGTCCTGTGGTTGAAGGAGAACGGCGTCCTGGGCGAAGGCGGGGAGCATGACTGGTATTTCAGGAGGAAGGCCGCGGATGTGGATCGGGGTCTCCTGGGGCGCGACGTGGTGATCCT
>CAZSCC010000346.1:0-1910 GCA_964604905.1 uncultured Planctomycetales bacterium | reverse complement strand
CAGGGCCTTCACCGGGAGAGCACCTCCCCCGCAGCGACGCGCCGGATCGCCTCGGGGTAGGCCTCGCACTCGGCCTGGAAGACCCGCTCGGCCAGCGCCTCGGGGCTGTCGCCGGGGAGGACGGGCACCCGCCTCTGGAGGATGATCGCGCCCGTGTCGTACCGGTGGTCAGCGAAGTGGGCGGTGCAGCCCGACTCCTTCGCGCCCGACTTGAGCACCGCCTCGTGCACGTGATGTCCGTAGAACCCCTTGCCCCCGAACTCCGGCAGGAGCGCCGGATGGATGTTGAGCACCCGTCCGGCCCACGGAGGGGGGAAGAGATAGAGATGGATGAAGCCGGCCATGATCACCAGATCGATCGGGTGGCGCTCCAGGGCCTCGGTCACCGCGAGGCTATAGCTCTCCGCATCCTTGTAGGGCTTCCGGGCCACCACGACGTCCGGGAGGCCCGCCTTGCGGGCACGCTCGAGACCGAACGCGCCGGGATCGCTCGAGAGGACAACGTCGATCTTGGCGTTCAGGGACCGGTCGGCGATCCGGTCCATCAGGTTCTGCAGCGTCCGGCCGCCGCCGGAGAGGAGGACGCCCAGGTGGACGGGAACTTTCATGGGTGAAGCGTCGTTTAAACCCCAGCTGATCGCCCGCTCGCGTCGTTGACACTACAATAGCACAGATTTCGGGAGGATGACCATGAAGTTCTGGGGAGCGATCGTCCTGCTGCTGGGGGCCGGATGCCGGGGCGTGGACCGTCCAAGGGATAACCCTGGCGGGGAGCGCCATGGATATCGCCTCGAGGGCCGCGAGTACGTGGATCGGCTGCGCGTCGAGGCCGACTGGCGCCCCCCGCCGACCGGCGGGCAGTGCGTCAGCACCTGGCACGAACTCTCGCACGGCTCCTACATCGCCCAGGGGTGGGGATGGGCCGAGGCGTGCTATCGGGTAAGACCCGTCTACGGGCGCGGCGGGTGCCGGCCCATCCGCGACTGCGATTAACCCACGACCGCGACGCAGCGGCCGCAGAGCGTCGGGTGCGCGAGGCTCCGGCCGACGTCGGCGCGCAGGTTCCAGCAGCGGTCGCACTTGGGGTGGAGCGACTTCTCCACGCGCACCGAGAACCCTTTGAGCTCGGCCGACTCCGCGCCCACCGGCGCGTCGGACACGACGGCCTCGGAGACAATCAGCAGGGACCTGAGATCGGCCTCCTTGAGAAGCTTCTGCAGCCCCGCGTCCGACGCGTGGAGCGTGACCTTCGCCTCGAGCGACTTGCCGATCCCGCCCGCCCCGCGGAGCTTCTCCATCTCGCGGTAGACCTCGGAGCGCGCCTTCAAGAGCTGCGCCCATTTCGGGTCGGGGGCGTCGCCCTTCGCCTCGGGCCAGAGCGCGAGGTGGACGCTTTCCGCCTCCTTCGCGGGGAGATAGCCCCACACCTCCTCGGTCGTGTGACAGAGCACGGGGGCGAACATCTTGACGAGCGCGACCAGGATGTCGTGGAGCGCCGTCTGGCCGCTCCGCCGCTCGCGGGAGGTCCGGCCCGACGTGTAGAGGCGGTCCTTTAGGATGTCGAAGTAGAACGAGCTCATCTCGACCACGCAGAACTGGTAGAGCTCCTGGGTGGAGCGGAAGAACGCGTAGTCCTCGTAGTGCTTCGTCACGCGGCGGATGAGGGCGCCCAGTTCCGCGAGCGCCCATCGGTCGATGTCGAGCAGGTCCGTGACGCGGTCCTTCTTCGGGTCGAAGTCGGAGAGGGAGCCGAGGATGTAGCGGAAGGTGTTCCGGATCTTCTTGTAGGGCTCCGCGCGCTCCTTGAGGATCTCCCAGGAGATCGGCAGGTCGTCCGTGAAATCGATCGAGGAGATCCAGAGCCGCAGGATGTCCGCCCCCAGCTTTTCCACGACCTAGGTCACGGGGAT
>CAZSCC010000345.1:0-15405 GCA_964604905.1 uncultured Planctomycetales bacterium | reverse complement strand
CGCCGTCGTGATCACCGGCGGCTCGACCCAGGGGCTTCCCCAGGTCAACGTGGTCAAGACGACAAAGGCGTTCCGGAGGAACACCAACAGCTGGCCGTTCCTCCGGGACCTGAACGAGGGACGCTGGTATCCCGGCGGGGTCCGGCTGCCCGACGAGCGGGTGTTGGCCATCGGCGGCGAGGGCCAGCCCGACGGGTACGGCCGCACGAACACGTGCGAGATCTATGATCCGCTCGCCGACACGTGGACCTACACCGGGTCGTTCAACCTGCCGACGGAGATGCCTCCCACCGTGCTCCTCATGAACGGCGAGGTCTTCAAGACGTGGCGCTATCCCGAGATCTACACCCCGTCCACAGGCCTGTGGCGCGCGGCGGCGAACATGGTCCAGGCCCGCGCCGGTGCGCCGGGCGGCGACCACTCGGACCACGAGATCATTTATCTCCCCGACGGCCGCGTGATGTCGGTCGGCATCCAGCCCGCCGCCGGGGTGGTCAATCCGAGCATGGTCGAGTTCTACAACGCGGGTGCGAATCAGTGGACGAAGGGCCCGACCCCGCAGCACCTCCGGCGGGCCCCCGAGTGCGCCCTGCTTCCCGATGGGCGGGTGCTGGGCTTCGGGGGCACCTATACGGGCACGAGCCCGGGCTCTCTCGTCCTCAAGAACGCGGGGCAGGTCCCGGACTGCACGAACGTGGCGGATCTCTTCGATCCGTCGAGCGATACGTGGAGGCCGGTCGCACCGCTCAACCGGTGGGTCCACTACCACAATGTCACCGTGCTGGCTCCCGACGGGCGCGTCTTCGCGACCGGCGGCGCGGGGACCGGCACGGGCCTGAATTTCGGCGACGACTCCTCAATCGAGGCGTACGAGCCTCCCTATCTCTTCCGCGGCGTGCGCCCGAGGATCGATTCGGTCTCGACGACCGACCTCAGCCGCGGGGAGACCTTCACGATGGGGGTCTCGCTCACCTCGTCGGTGACCCAGGTGCTCCTCCTGAGCGCGCGCGCGGCCTCTCACTGGATCGATCTCGGGCCGCAACGGTCCCTCTCCCTGCCGTTCACCCAGACCGGCTCGCAGGTCCAGGCCACGGTGCCGAACGACGCGGTGCAGGCGCTGGCCGGATGGTACATCCTCTTCGCGATGGTGGACGACATCCCGTCCGAGGGGCGGATCGTGCGCGTCACATACTCTTCCACCCCCGCGCCGATCCCGTCGCTCCCGACCGTCTCGGGGGTCGCGACGGACCCCGCGGCCTCGGAGCCGGGGACGAATTCCGGGACCTTCACGATCACGCGGACGGGGAGCACGGCCGCTCCCATGACGGTCTTCTACACTCTGAGCGGGACGGCGACCGCGGGAGCGGACTACGCCGCGCGGCCGGGGTTCGTCGTGATCCCTGCGGGATCGAGTTCCGCCCCCGTCGGCATCACGCCGAATGACGACGCGCTCGTGGAGGGGAACGAGACGGCGGTGCTCACGCTCTCGCCGCGCGTGCATTATGCCGTCGGGGCGCCCTCGTCCGATACGGTCGCGATCGCGGACAACGACACCGGTCCGGCCCCGGACACGGACGGCGACGGCCTCTCGGATGCCGACGAGACGGCTCTGTACGGCACGAACCCCTCCAACCCGGACACCGACGGAGACGGGATGTCCGACGGCTTCGAGGTCCTCAACGGATTCAATCCGCTGTCGGCCGATCAGGATGCCGACGGGGTGACGGACGGCCTGAACGACTGGGACGGCGACGGGACGATCAACCAGAACGACACGACTCCCGGGAGCGCGCCGGCACCGATCGTGGCCGTTGCGTCGGGGGGCGGAGGAGGGGGCGGCTGCGGCCTGCTGGGCCTGGACGCGCTGCTGCTGGCCCTGGCGCTGCTCCGGCGGCGCATGAAATAGCTGGGCGAAGCGGCCTGCGGGGGACTATCGTACCGTAGTCAGATTCCTCCGGAGGTCCCCGCGTGCAACTCCACGAGATGAAGTGGCCCGACGTCGCCAGGCTTTCCAAGGACACGCCCGTCGTCCTTCCGATCGCGTCCCTCGAGCAGCACGGCCCGCACATGCCGCTCTTCACCGACAGCCTGCTGGGCGGCGAGGTCGTGCGCCGCGCCCACGAGCGCCTGAAGGACAAGGTGCTCGTGACCCCGATGCTCTGGCTGGGCAACTCGCATCACCACATGGATTTCTGCGGGACCTTCTCGGCCGACCCGCGGACCTATCTGGACATGCTGGCGGGAGCGCTCGAGAACTTCATTCAGCATGGCTTCAGGCGCATCGTCTTCGTGAACGGCCACGGCGGGAACATCGTCCCCGGGCAGCAGGCGATCTTCGAGGTCCGCCAGAAGACCCGCGAACGGCGCGACCTGCTCCTCCTCTCGACCACGTACTGGTCGCTCGGCTCGAAGCCGTGGGAGGTCGATCCGAAGATCCGCCAGCGCTGGATGGGCCATGCGTGCGAGTGGGAGACCTCGATGATGCTCCGCCTCGCGCCGAACCTGGTGGGGGACTACAAGAACACGAAGCCCGTGGACTACGGGACCTCGTTCGACCCCGGCCACCGCGGCTGGGTCACGCGGGAATTGAGCGAACCGGGCCACGTGGGCGACCCGCGCGACGCCTCGGTGGAGAAGGGCGACACGCTCTTCAAGTGCTTCACGGACGACGTGGTGAAGTTCCTCGAGCGGGTCGTGGCGTGGGACGGGAGCTCCTGGAACGGATGAGGAGGAAGCCGGAAGCTGGAAGCCTGAAGCCTGAAGTCCGGAGGGCCGCGGGCGCGCCATGAGCGATCCCGCGGCCTCCCGTTCGAAGACCTGGCGCTGGGCGGTCTGCGTCCTTCTTCTCCTGGCGACGACCGTCAATTACATGGACCGCCAGCTCCTCTCGAGCCTGGCGGACCGCATCCTCAAGGAGCTCCATTTCAACGAGGAGCAGTACGGCACCCTGGAGTTCGGGTTCGGGATGGCGTTCGCGGCGGGGAGCCTGGCGTTCGGCATCCTCGCCGACCGGTTCAACGTGCGGTACGTCTACCCGATGGTGTTGCTCTTCTGGTCCGCCGTGGGGTTCGCCACGGGGTTCGTACGCGATTACTCCGAGCTGCTGGGCTGCCGGGTGGCCCTCGGGTTCTTCGAGGCGGGCCACTGGCCCTGCGCGCTCAAGACGGTCCAGCTCATCCTCGAGCGCAAGGAGCGGGGGATGGGGAACAGCATCCTCCAGAGCGGGGGGGCCACGGGGGCGATCGTGACGCCGCTCCTCATCTACCTGATGTTGCGCGAGGGGCTCGGATGGCGCGAGCCGTTCAAGATCGTGGGCGGGGCGGGGAGCCTCTGGGCGGTGGCCTGGCTCGTGGTCGTCCGGGCCGAGGATCTCCTCCGGCCGCCGCCGGCGCTGGAGTCTTCGCCGACTCCGGCGGAGGGCGAGGGTTCCTTCTTCCGCATCCTGGCCCATCCGCGGTTCATTTCGCTCGTGGTGATGGTCTCGCTGATCAACTGCACCTGGCAGTTCCTCCGGGCGTGGCTGCCCCTCTTCCTCCAGAGGGGTCGGGGCTACGCGGAATCGGATGCGCTCTGGTTCACGTCGGCGTACTACGTCGCCACGGACATCGGGGTCCTGACGGCGGGCTTCGTCTCGCTCCGGCTGGTCCGGAAGGGGATGTCGGTGCAGGCTTCGCGCTGCTGGGTCTTCCTGGGCGGGGCGCTCCTGGTGCTCCTGGCGAACGTCGCGGCGTTCCTGCCGAAGAGCCCCGCGCTCCTGGGTCTCCTGCTGGTGGTCGGGGCGGGCGCGCTGGCGATCTTCCCGTCGTACTACGCGTTCGCGCAGGAGATCTCCGTGCGCCACCAGGGGAAGGTGAACGGCGTGCTGGGCGCGTGGGCCTGGGTGAGCACCTCGCTCGTGCAGAAGGGGTTCGGGAGCTACGTGAAGCGGACCGGTTCCTATGATCTGGGGGTCGCCCTCGTCGCCTGGGCGCCGCTCGTCTCGCTCGTGGTGCTTCTGCTGCTGTGGAATCTCAAGACCCCGGCGTCCCGCGGGGATAGGATGAAGTGAGCCGCTTATTTTATCATATCGGCGAGGGCCCGCAGGTCCTCGGCGGAGAGGGCCCGGGCGTAGATGCGCACGTCGTCGATCACGCCTTTCGCCGGCCACGCGTAGTTCGCAGCGCCGGGGTTGGCCATGCCGATCCGCCAGGGGTTTTGGTTGTACTCGAGGGCCGGGGCGCCCGCTCGCCAGCGGTTCTCGTTCTTCAACTGCCCGTTCACGAAGATCCGGATCGCCCCGGCCGGCCGGTCGATGACGGCGGCCACGTGGTAGAACGCGCCCGGAGGGTACGCGTCGTCCCAGGTCCCGGTGCCCGCGTTGGCCTGGACATCCAGCCAGTGGTCGGCCTGGAATTTCCGCTCGGCGTTGTAGGCGAGCCCGAGGTGCCAGCCCTGCTTCTCGAGGAGCCCGTAGCTCGCCGTATTCTGGTCTCCCTGTCCGGGAGGCACGCCGTCGGGTTTGAACCAGAGCGCAAGAGTGTAGCTCTCTTCCTGGACGTTCTCGACCCCGGAGTCGTTCGGGATCTCGACCCAGGAGTTGGCCCCATCGAAGCGGAGGGCGCCGCCGATCTTTCCCTCGGCCGTCCACGCGGCGTTCCCGTTGAGCCGGCCCGTGTGGCCGTTCCCCGACGAGTCCGCGGCGGCGGTCCCGGTCCCCTCGTCGAAGGCCCAGTGGGCGACCAGGTCCTGTGTGAGCCCCGTTTCCTTCTGGTCCCTCAGTTCGCGGAGTTGGCGCATTCGGTTGCCGAGCGCGAGTTCCCACTCCGGAGCGTCCAGCCGTTTGCGGGCGGCTTCGAGGAGCTTGAGCGCCCCCGCGTAGTCCTTCCGGTCGAGCGGCGCTCGGATCTCGTTCTCGAGAGCGGCGAGCGCCGTGGCGGCCCGGGCCTGGATCTCCGACTTGATCCGCGCGGCCTCGCGCAGCGCTTCCTGGCCGGCCGCGGTCTTCTCCCAATCGAGGCCCACCCTCTGGAATTCGAGAGCCTGGCCGGCGAGGTCGGCGGGGTGCGCGCGGGCCCAGCGGCGCGCCTCCTCGAGCGCGGCCCTCGCGGGGTCCGTGGCGTCGGGTCGCTTCGGGGGCGGCGCTTGAGGGGGCGGCTCGACGACGGCCGCCCTCTCCTTCCCGCCGGTCGAGAGGGCGACGATCGCGATGAGGAGGATCGCGCCGGCCCCCGCCGCCCCGCCGATGAAGAGCGGCTTTCGATTCGCGGTCGGGACGATCGGCAAGCGGCGCGTCGAGGAGGACGACGGGGCCTTCACCTTGGTGGAGCTGGGGGGCTTCCGAGGCGCCGGCTCCGCGACGGGCGCGCAGCCCGCGCAGGCCACGTGATCTCCGATGCGGACCGCCTTCCCGCACGCGAAGTCGTCCTCGCGCAGCAGGGTGCTGCACTTGAAGCAGTAGGAGATCGCCTTTCCCATCCCGTCCTCGATCCGTCGCGGAGTATATCTTAATTACGCGACGGCCTCCACGGGCGGGCCTTGAGGAAGGATGTTTGCAAAGGCGCAGCTCCTCACCGCGTCCGGAGGGGGAAGGGACCCCGCCGAGACGATCCTTCCGGGTAGATTCGTCCCGGCCTACCCGTCCTCGCCCAGCGACCAGCCAAGCCGCTCCTGGTGTTTTCGGTAAATCAGCCCGAGCGCCCTCATCTGGAGCACAGACAGGTACAGCCCGGCGAAGGACGTGACCGCCGACGTCCCCATCCGGGAGCCATTCAATCCGCGCGGAGTCGGCCCGACCCAGTAGATTTCGAGGAGGATCCACGCGGCGTGGGCGAGGAGGAAGTAGACACAGCCGACGGCGTAATCCAATCCCATCGTGCGGATCCCGCGGAGCCCCACGCCGAAGTTGAAGGCCGTGGAGAACTTCTGGCTGAATCCGTTCAGGAGGAGCGCCATGGGGAAGTAGAGCGTTCCCAGGACGAGGAGCCCGCCGAGGAGGAGCTGGAACCCGGGATGGCCGAGATGATCCTTCTGCTCGGAGAAGGCATAGGCAAGCAGGGTCAGTACGGGAAGAAACGCCACCAGGACCCCACCCAGATAGTGCAGCAGATCATGCCACGTGTCTTCCAGATCCTCCGGCAGAAGTCTCGGCGGGCGGTCCTCTCCGGCGACAGTCTCCTCCACGATGCGGTAGAGGTAGCTCGCGATCAGGAGCGCCGAAACGATGAGGAGATAGAGGGTCGGATCGCGATGCAGGCCGGTCCGAAGCGATTGCGTCAGCGTGAGGGCCGCCGTGCCGCTGAGGAGAAACCCCACGCCCCCCGCGCCGCTGAAGGGATAGACGAAGATCCCCAAGGAGGAGCCCATGAGGGCGCGTGGGTCGTCGGCCATGGCGTAAACAAGGAATCCCGGGCCGGCGGGGGCCGACCCGGGACTCGGGACGTTCGGCTCGGGTCTAAAGCGCCGGCAGCTGCCAGGGGTCGCGGCGCTCGCGGTCGCGCCAGCCGTTCGCCTCGGCGTCGCCGGGGAACTCCCACTTCTCGGGGTCCCACTTCAGCTTGCGCTTGTTCCAGTAGGCCAGGTTGCCGAGGTGGCAGACCGTCACGCTCCGGGCGCCGATCTCGACGTCGGCGATCGGCTTCTGCCGCGTCTTGATGCACTCCAGCCAGTTCTTGAAGTGGCCGACCGGCTTGGCGGGGAGGAACTCGTCGGGGCCCGAGGGCGCCTTGAGCCCCTTCTCTCCCCGGTACTTCTGCGTGAGCGAGGCCGGCGTGCTCTCGAGCTTGCCCCGGTTGACCAGGATCTCGCCCTCCGAGCCGATGATCTTCACGCCGCCGCTCTTGCCGTGGATGACCTCGACGCCGTTCGCGTAGACGTACTTCACGCCGACGCCCTTCGAGGGATCCTCCGGCGGGATGATCTCGACGGGGCCCGCCTGGTCCATGCCGAGCACCGCCTGCGTGATGTCGAAGTGGTGCGCGCCCCAGTCGGTCATCATGCCGCCCGAATACTCCCGGTAGTTGCGCCAGGCGGGGAAGTGGGTGTGCACGCCGCGCGGACTGAGGATCGAGTTGAATGGGCGCTTCGGCGCCGGGCCGAGCCAGCGGTCCCAGTCGAGGCCCGGCTCCATCGGTTCCTCGGCCAGGTCGCACGGCTTGCTCGGGCCGCCGACGTCGACGATCACCTGCTTGACCTTGCCGATCGCGCCCTTCTGGACCATGTTGATCGCGACCTGGAACTCCCAGTCCGAGCGCTGCTGGCTGCCGGTCTGGAGGACGCGCTGGTACTTCCGCGCGGCGTCGATCATCAGCTTCGCCTCGTGGATCGTGAGGGTCAGCGGCTTCTCGCAGTACACGTCCTTCCCGGCCTTCATCGCCAGGACCGACAGGAGGGTGTGCCAGTGGTCGGGCGTGGCGATCACCACCGCGTCGATATCCTTCCGGTTGATGATCTCCTCGAACTCGTTGTACACGGCCACGCCCTTGTGGGTCGTGTCCTTGCTGTACGCGTCGTCCGTCTTCTTCGCGAAGAAGTCGCGGCGGCTCTTGTCGACGTCGCAGACGGCGACGATCTGGACCTCCGCCATCCCCTGGGCTCGCCGGAGGTGGCCGTAATTCATGGTCCCGCAACCGATGAATCCGAGCGTGAGGCGCTTGCTGGGCGCCGCCTTGTCCTGCGTGCCGAAGACGCTCGCGGGGACGATCATGGGGGCCGCCGCCATGGCGGCCGAGCTGCGGAGGAAGTCGCGACGGCTGAGGCGGTTCTTCATGGCTCTCCCTTTACCTGGTTCCGAACACGTTCGCATATCGGTAATACACCTCAAGCGTCAACGCGTTGATCGCCGTCGCGTAGACGCGCCCGCCCTGGCCCGACCAGCGGTCGACCGGCTCCCAGGATCCGTTCTTGCAGGTCCCCTTGTCCCCGTTCTGGTGCTTCACGAGCGCCGTCTTCATCGGGTCGTTCCACGCCTTCCACTTGGGTCCCCCCGGCCCGTCGTACTGGAACAGCGCGAGACTCGCATAGTACCAATAGTAGAAGTCGATCTTCCTTGGAGCCCATTCGGGCTTGTGGTTGAGGAGGAAGTCGCAGCCCATCCTGAGCCGGGGGTCGCCCTTGTTCTTGTCCATGAAGATCCGTGACATCACGCCGATCGCGGTCATCGCCTTGCGGAGGTCGAAGTCGCCCTTGTGGTCGTAACCGACGTAGCCGTACGAATCGTCGGTCACCTCGTCGATCCACGCCCGCGTCCCCTCGTAGCCGCTCTTCGGGAAGGCGAGGCCGGAGATCTCGGCGCTTTTCAGGACCATCGCCGCCCAGCCGGTGACGCTGGTGTCGTTGTCGCCCGACTTGAAGCTGTAGCGCCAGCCCTTGCCCGGGTTCTGCGCCGCGATCGTGTAGTCGACCGACCGCTGGGCCTGGTCCTTGAAGAGGTTCGAGCCCGTGAGCCCGTAGGCCTCCGAGAAGGCGAGCGAGCCGATCGTGTGGTTGTACATGTAGTGGTGCGCGCTCCGAGGGCCCACGCAGCCCTCCGGGTCCTGGTTCCGCATCATCCACTGGAGGCCGTTGCGGACGACGTCGCCGAAGCAGATCCCGTCGTACTGGTCTTTTGAAAGGTGGGAGTAGCCGGCACCGAGGAAGGCGAGGAGCGAGAGGCCCGTGACGCCGGCCTCGAAGTCGTCTCGGCCCGGGTTGGGCGTGCATCGGCCGGACCCCTTCCGGCCGCACTGGGACGCGTACGCCTTCGTCTTCCAGGAGCCGTCGCTCGACTGGTGGCGCGCGAGCCAGCGGAGCGCCGCGAGCACGGCATCCTCGGTATCGCCGCCGCCCCCGCCGCGCGCGACCAGGTTCTGTTTCCCGCCGAGGCGCGTCCCGTACCGCCCGCCTCCTCCGCCGCCTCCGCCCACGACGTCGTAGCTGCCCTTGCCTTTGAAGGGCTTGTCGCTCACGAAGTCGAGCGAGTCGCCCTTCGCCTTCATGAACTCTTCCTCGTCGGCCGTCTCGTTGTGGTCCGACTCCTCGGCGTCCTTCTTGAAGACGGGGTCCTCGACGGACTTCTGCATGTCCAGGACCTTCCGGTTCGGGTCGACGTCGCGCGGCCTCTCCATCTCGGGGAGCGCGCGGGGCTTTCGCGGGGCGCTCACGATCACCGCCTCGTCGTCCTCCTTCGCCTGCGCCACCCAGAACCATCCGAGGAGAAGGGCGACGACGACGTGGAGACCCGTGGAGATCGCCCACCAGGGGGTCTTGGCGATCAGGCGTTCGGAAGTCGATGGCTCGTCGGGGACCTCCGGCGGGGGCGCCGGGTCGGGCTCGACGATGCTTCGCCAGGCCGGTGTGTCCATGGGTTCCCGCTCCTATTCCCTATGGGTTTGAACAGGCGGGCCTCGCATCTTGTTCTTGGGAACCGTATAGTGGATCGCCGATGCGCGCCCTTCTGGTCCTCCTCTGCCTGTCCCCTCAAGACGGAACGGTGGCGCCTTCGGAAGTCATCCCCCTCTTCAACGGGAAGGACCTCGCGGGCTGGACGACCTGGCTCGTCGACTCGAAGCGCGACGATCCTCGCGGCGTCTACTCGGTGTACGACGGGATGATCCGCATTTCCGGGGACGGCTTCGGTTACCTGGCTACGGAGAAGCCGTACCGCGACTACCGGCTGGTCGCCGAGTTCAAGTGGGGTCGGAAGAATTTCCAGGGGCGTGATCAGAACGCGCGCGACTCGGGCCTGTTCCTCCACAGCGTCGGGCCCGACGGGAACAGCGTCGACGGGAAGGGCGCCTTCCGCTGCGCGATCGAGTGCCAGGTGATGCAGGGCCGCGTGGGCGATCTCATGCTGATCAAGGGGAAGGACGGGCAGGGGAAGCCCATCCCCGTCGGCTTCACGGCCGAGACGGCTCCCGGACGCGATCGCGAAGGATGGCCCACGTGGAAGAAGGGGGGCGAGAAGCTTTCGCTCAGCCAGACCGGGCGGCTCAACTGGTGGGGGATCGATCCGGAGTGGAAGGACGGGCTTGACTTCCGGGGAAAGAACGACGTCGAGAGCGCCGGCGAGGGGTGGACGAAGGTGGAGTGCGTGTGCGAAGGACGGAGGATCACGGTCTCGGTCAACGGGGTCAAGGTGAACGAGGCGACCGAATGCACGCCGCAGGCCGGCCGGATCCTGCTCCAGTGCGAGGGCTCGGAGATCTTTTTCCGGAAGGTCGAGCTCCATCCGCTCCGGTGACGTGTTCATGAGGTAAGGAGGAGACCGATGAAAACCGATAGACGTGGATTCCTGGTCGGCGGGGCGGCGCTCGCGGGCGCCGCGGCCCTCCCGGCCCACGCGGCCCCCGCGAAGGCGGCGGGTCCGCGCTACAAGCTCAGCCTGGCCGCCTACTCGATGCGGCAGTACCTCGACCTCAAGAACCCGAAGATGAAGCTCGAGGAGTTCATCGAGAAGTGCGTCGAGTGGGGCTGCGACGGCACCGAGCTCACCGAGTACTTCTTCCAGAAGCCGATCACTCCCGAATACCTCCAGCGGCTCAAGCGGACGGCGATCAAGGCCGGCCTGCCGATCACCTGCACGCCGATCGGGAACACCTTCACGCTGCCGCCGGGCGACGCGCGGGACAAGCAGCTGGCGGCGATGAAGAGCTGGATCGACGTCTCGGCCGAGCTCGGGTCGCCCGCGATCCGGATCTTCGCCGGCGGCACCCCCAAGGGCGTCGATGAGGCGGAGGCGCGGAAGTGGGCGATCGAGTGCATCAAGATATCGCTGGACCACGCCGCGAAGCGGGGCGTCTTCCTCGCCCTTGAGAATCATGGCGGGATCGTCAGCACCGCCGAGGGGATGATCGCGATCCTCGAGGCGGTCAAGCACGACTGGTTCGGCGTGAACCTCGACTCCGGAAACTTCCACACGCCCGACCCGTACGGCGACCTCGAGAAGATCGCCCCCTATGCGGTGACCTGCCAGCTCAAGTGCGAGATTTCCCCCGCCGGCGGGAAGAAGCAGGACGCCGATTACGCGCGGATCATCGAGATCATGAGGAAGGTGAAGTACCGCGGCTTCATCACGCTGGAGTACGAGTCGGCCGAGGAGCCCCTGACGGGGATTCCGAAGCACCTGGAAGCGATCCGGAAGCTGCTATGAAGAGGCTGCTCCTCGCGGTCCTTGCGCTCGCCCTCCCGGTCGGGGCCGTGGCGCAGGACAAGCCGAAGAAGAAGATCCTCTTCCTCACCAAGTCCTCGGGGTTCGAGCACGACGCGATCAAGAAGAAGGGCGAATCGCCCAGCCCAGCCGAGAAGGTGCTTCAGGAGCTCGCGGCGAAGAACAACTGGGAGGTCACCCACACCAAGGACGGGGGCGCCTTCACGAAGGAGAACCTCGCGAAGTACGACGCGTTCTTCTTCTACACGACAGGCGATCTGACCAAGGCGGGGACCGACAAGCACCCGCCCATGAGCCCCGAAGGCAAGGCCGCGTTCCTCGACGCGATCCGGAACGGGAAGGGCTTCATCGGCTCGCACAGCGCGGGCGACACCTTCCACAGCCCGGGCAGCCGGTTCGCGGATGCCGGGGAGAAGGCCGACCCGTACATCCAGATGATCGGAGGCGAGTTCATCCGCCACGGCGCGCAGCAGCCCTCGAAGATGATCTGCCACGACCCGAAGTTCCCGGGGGCCGACGCGCTCAAGGAGAACCCGGCGATCACCGAGGAGTGGTACTCCTTCAAGGACTACGCCAAGGATCTCCACGTGATCCTGGCCCAGGAGACGGAGGGGATGAAGAAGGTCGGAGGCGACAGCGTCTACAACCGCCCGCCCTATCCGGCCACCTGGGCCCGGATGCACGGCAAGGGCCGCGTCTTCTACACCTCGATGGGCCACCGCGAGGACGTCTGGACCAACCCGATGTTCCAGTCGCTCCTGGTCGGCGGCATCCACTGGGCGGTGGGGAACGTCGAGGCCGACGTGACCCCAAACGTCGAGAAGGCCACCCCAGGGTTCCGCACCATTCCTCCGGAGAAATAGACCGATGCAGAAGCTCGCCCTCGCGCTCGCCTTCCTCCTCGCGCAGGATTCGAAGCCGCCCGAGGGCGCGGTCGTCCTCGATGCCGCGCAGTTCACGAAGGAGGACGGCAAGCCGTGCGACTGGCCGGTCGCTGACGGCGTCCTCGAGGTCGGGAAGGGCAGCATCCTCACCAAGGAGAAGTACCAGGATTTCCAGCTCCACGTCGAATTCAACATCCCCGAGCCGCCCGCGGGGGCGACGGGACAGGGGCGTTCGAACAGCGGCGTCTACATCCAGCGCCGCTATGAGGTCCAGATCCTGGACTCGATCGGCGACGATCCGCCGCTCAAGAACGGCTGCGCGTCGATCTACACCCAGAAGGCGCCCGACAAGAACGCCGCGAAGAAGGCGGGCGAGTGGCAGACCTACGACATCACGTTCCGGGGCGCGCGGTTCGACGCGGCGGGGAAGAGGACCGAGGGCGCGCGGATCACGGTCGTTTGGAACGGGGTCAAGGTCCACGACGACTACGAGATCACGAACAAGACCGGCGCCGGCAAGCCCGAAGGGGCCGAGCCCGGCCCCATCCTCCTCCAGGACCACGGCGCGAAGGTGAAGTTCCGAAACCTCTGGATCCTCCCCAAAAAGTAGGCCGCAACGCGAGAGGCCGCCCGCGGGTTTACAGGGCATGAACGCGTTCCTGCTCGCCCTCCTCCTCGGCGACCCCCAGCGGATGGAGTGGAAGGTCGACGGCGTCGCTCGCGAGGGGCTCGTCTGTGCCCCGTCGAAAGAAAGCTCCGGCGCGCCGCCGCTCGTCTTCGGCTTCCACGGCCACGGCGGGAGCATGCAGAACGCCGCCCGCTCGTTCGCGTTCCACGACCTCTGGCCCGAGGCGGTCGTGGTCTACTTGCAGGGGCTCAACACGCCCGGCCGGCTCAGCGACCCGGAGGGGAAGAAGCCGGGATGGCAGCACGGGCCGGGCGAGCAGGAGGACCGCGACCTCAAGTTCTTCGACGCGGTTTTGGCCGCGATGAAGGAGAAGTTCAAGATCGACGAGAAGCGGGTCTATGCGTCGGGCCACTCGAACGGCGGCGCGTTCAGCTATCTCCTCTGGGGCAGCCGGTCGGAGGTGCTGGCCGCGATCGCCCCCTCCGCCGCGGCTGGCGCGCGGAACCTGAAGGAGGCGAAGCCGCGCCCCGTCCTCCACGTGGCGGGGGAGAAGGACCCGCTCGTGAAGTTCGAGACGCAGATGCGCGCGATCACCGCCGTCCGCGCGCTCAACGGCTGCGAGGATCAGGGCAAGGACTGGGACAAGGGCTGCACGCTCTACCCTTCGTCGAAGGACGCGCCCGTCGTCACGTTCATCCACCCGGGCACCCACGCGTACCCGAAAGAGGCCCCCGCCCTCATCGTGAAGTTCTTCAAGGAGCACGTCCGCAAGGAGTAGGCCGGCTCACTTGATGCAGTAGAGCCGCGCCGAGGTGCGGATCAGCAGCCGGTTCCCCGCGATCGCCGGCGTCGCCATGCCCATGTCGTCCGCCGCAAGCCGGTTGGAGTGGAGCGGCTTGAACTTCACCCCCGCCTCGATGACGTGCGTCACCCCGTCCTCGTCGAGCGCGTAGATCTTTCCCTTCGCGGCCCAGGGCGAGGCGGTGAAGCCGGCCGAGCCGGCGATCTTCTCCCGCTCGAAGTAGGGCTCCCCGTCGTCCGAGTCGTAGGCCGAGAAGCTGCCCCGGTCGAGCAGGACGTAGAGCGCCCCCCCGTAGAGCAGGGTGCCCGGGTTGTACGGCGCCGCCTTCCAATTGCACCAGGCGATCGAGGGGCCCGACGTCGCGCCCTTCGGGAGGGAGAGGTCCCCCGCGCCGCCGGGCCTGATCGCGTAGATCGGCTTGAGCGGGCTTCCCACGTAGCCGGACGTGACGTAAAGCAGGTCGGGGTTCCCGAAGGGGGTCGCGATGGTGATCCCCGACATGCCTTCCAGCCACCAGAGCAGCTTTCCGTGGACGTCGTACGAACGGACCTTTCCGGTGCCGGGCGTGATGATCTCGGCGCCCTTTGCGTTCTCCCAGACGAACGGCGTGGACCAGTTGCTCTTTTCGTCCCGGTCCACTTTCCAGAGTTCCTTGCCCGACTTCCGGTCGAGCGCCAGCAGCCACGACTGCTCCTCGTTGTCGTTCACGATGAAGAGCCGCTCGTCGTAGAGCGCCGGCGAGGCGGCCGTGCCCCAGCCGAGGCGCATCTTCTTGGGCTCGAAGCGCCGCGTCCAGACCTCCTTGCCGTCGTGATCGAAGACGAAAACGCCCACGTTCCCGAAATAGAAGTAGACGCGCTCGGCGTCGACGACCGGCGTCTCGGAGGCGAAGCTGTTCTTGATGTGGATCGCGCTCCCGGGCGCGCCCTCGTGGACCTTCTGCTTCCAGCGGGTCTTGCCAGTCTCGAGGTCGAGGCAGTAGACCCACCATTCGTGGGCGGATTTCGGCGGCTGGGGACGGTCGCCGCCGAAGTAGAGCCCCTTCTTGGGCGCTTCGGACTCGCCGCTGTTAACGACGGTGGTCAGGAAGAGGCGGCCGCCCCGGACGACCGGCGAGGACCAGCCGCGTCCGGGGAGCTCGACTTTCCACGCGACGTTCTCGGTCGCCGACCACTTGTCCGGGAACGAGGCCTCTTCGGAGACGCCGCGTGAGCCCGGTCCGCGGAACTGCGGCCAGGAGTCCTGGGCCAGCAGGGCCAGCAGGGTGAAAAGGATCATGGCGCCCATGGTAGCAGATCGAGGCGCATATCATAGCGGGAGGAACTCGTATGACCGACTGGACGAGGCGGCGCTGGATCGCGTCGGCGGCGGGGATCACCGGGCTGGGCGGACTGCCCGACATGGCGCGCGCCTTCGATCCGCGCGTGAAGGATTCGCATCGCCCGCGCAGCCGGATGAAGATCAGCTCGTTCAAGGCGACGCTCGTCGCCTCTCCCGATCAGGCCCTGCTGCGCTCCTGGGGCGTGCATGACACGCACTTCAAGCGGTCGATCGTGGAGATCGAGACGGCCGACGGCTTCAAGGGCGCGGCGGAGATCTCCGGCCGTCCCGACGAGGATTTCGTGCAGGCCCGGGAGATCGTGCTGGGCCGCGACCCGTTCGAGATCGAGTACTTCCGGCGGAAGATCTCACCGATCCACGTGTTCGGCGCGGTCGAGACCGCGTGCCTCGACCTGATCGGGCGGGTGATCAACCGCCGCGTGGTCGATCTCCTGGGCGGTCCGTACCGGGAGTCGATGGCCTACTCGGCGTACGTCTTCTTCGTCTGTCCCACGCCGGAAGGGCCGGGCATCACGACGCCCGAGGCGGCGACGAAGGAGTTCGTCGAGATGTGCGGGAAGTACGGGTTCAAGTCTCTCAAGTTCAAGGGGGGAGTGATCCATCCGGACCGGGAGATCGAGGCGCTGCG
>CAZSCC010000344.1:0-2459 GCA_964604905.1 uncultured Planctomycetales bacterium | reverse complement strand
AGAGGCGCCCGGCGCCGGCGAACTGCCCTCCGCGCTCTCCTTCTGGGCCGAGATCGCCCGTCAGATGCCGGATGCCGACGCCGCGGGGGTCACGCTCGAAAGCCTCGATCTCGCGGCGGACGGAGGACGACTGAGCGCCCGGCTTCCGGCCGGCAAGGAAGACCCCCTGGAACACGCCTCTCACCTGGAAGGGATGCTCAACCGGTCCGATCGCGTCAAGGTACGGGGCGACTACGAAGTCCGGGAGGGCCAGGTCCACGTCCGGCTCAGGATGGACTACAGGCCATGAGACACGGCGGGATCGTCCTCCTGGCCTCCCTCCTGGCCGTGGCGGGCGCGGGGGCCTTCGCCCTCGATCGCGCGGCCGGCTTCCGGAGCGCCTCGATCGAGCGCGATTCGGCGCAGAAGGACCTGGAGTCGGCTCTCGCGCTTGCCGAGCGCCACCCGCGCGCGTTCGGACCCGGGGCGGCCTCGTCCGGTGAGTCGGCCCTGAAGGGCCTGGCACAGCAGTCCGCGAAGAACCGGGGAGTCACGATCGGGTTCCTTTCCGAGAGCGAGCGCGAAGCCGAGAAGGGTCGACGGGAGAGGCAGATCCACGTCCGCCTGGTGAACGCCCCCCACCGGGGCCTCGTCCAGTTCCTGGAGGACCTGGAGGAGAAGGGCTCCGGCGCCACGGTGAAGGAACTCCACCTCCGCCCCTCCCCGGACGGCGATGTCTACCTGGAGGCCGAACTCGTCCTGTCGAAAGTCGTCTCCGCGCCCGGAGAGAAGCCGTGAAGAGAGCGGACCGCGGAGCCGCCCTCATCCTGGTGCTCGCCGCCGTGGCGATCCTGACGGCGGTCGCGGTCGAGCTAGCCGCGCTCTCCTCGGCGGACGCCCTCCGGGCGGCCCGTTCCAGCCGACAGGCGGCGTTCCGACGCCTCCACGATTCGGGCGCCGAGATCGCCCGGGGACTTCTCTACGAGAGCGAGGAGCGCCCCTTCACCTTCTGGGGCGAGGCGTGGAACCGCGAGATCCGGTTCACGCTCCGGCCGAACGAGACTGCGACCGTGCGCCTGGCCGACGAGAGCGGCAAGCTGAACGTGGCCCGGATCTACACCCATGCGGGTGAAGCGGAGTCCCGACGCGGCCAGCTCGCCAGGCTCTTCGAATACCTCCGGCGCCGCGACACCGCCCGCGCGAAAGAGTGGCGCGAGATGGAGTCCGCGGTCTCCCGTCGCCTTCAGGCCCCCGAACCGCTCCTGACGCTGGACGGGTTCCGTGAGGCGGGACTCAGCCAGGAACAAGTCTTCGGACCGAGCGGGCTCGCCCGGTACCTGACCGCCTTCGGCGACGGACGGGTAAACGTCAACACCGCCCCCCGCGCGGTCCTCTACGCGCTCGACGAGGAATTCGACGACGACTTGGTCGAGCGGATCGCCCGCTTTCGAGGGAGCGGCGAGGGGGACCCCGGAAAGTACAAGGCCTTCGAGGATCCCAAGGACCTCCTCCTGATCGACGGCATCGTCGTCCGGGTCCTGGTCGGGACGGAATTCCGGATCGTCCGGGACCTCCGCGAGCGCGTGAACGGGGCGATCACGGTCAAGAGCGCCTGCCTTTCCGCTCGGGTGGCGGCCGAGTCGGACGGTCGACGGCGCGAAGCCTGGGTGTTCCTGAAACCCGACGGCGGCCGGATCGCCTGCGAGGAGATCCAGCCGTGACGCGGAAAGGCGAACGCCGCATGGCCACGGCGCTCTGGACGGTCTACGGCATCCTGGCCGTGGCCGGCCTGGGACTCCTCGGGGAGGCCCTCTTCGTTCCCCGCCGCCCCCGGGAGATCAAGCTCCAGCAGCCCCCGGCACCCTCGGACCTCAAGACCGCCGGTTCTCGCTCCACACAGGCGCTCCTGGAGAAGCGGATGACCCGGACCGTCGCCCGGGCGGCCGCTTCGGCTCCCGCGGCCGCCGCCGGGCCCCTCCCCCTAGAATCCATGGTCAAGTTGACGGGTATCCTCGACTTCGGCGGCAAGTCGCCGACCATCGCCGTCATCGAGACGCCCCAGGAATCGAAGGGCTACAAGGCGGGGGACGCCGTCGGGGAGACGGGCGCGGTCGTCCGGACGGTCACCGACTACGTCGTCCTCGAATTCGCTAAAAAGAGATACAAGCTCACGTTCAAGGGAGTCGAGGAGCTTCCGGCGAACGCGGTCGGCAGCAGGGATTAGATCGGGAGGGTATCGGCATGGCTCGCATCGCTCTTGGAATCCTGGCGCTCCTCTTGGCTGCGCCGCTCGGCGCCCAGGACGAAGAAAAGGTCCGGATCGCCTTCTCGGGGATCGATCTCGAAGCCCTGGCCCAACAGGTCGAGCGGGTCACGAAAAAGAGCTTCATCTCCCAGGACCAGACGCTGAAGGGCAAGAAGGTCACCTTGCCGTCCGAAACGCCGATCACCCCCGACGAGTTCTACCGGGTCTTCCAGTC
>CAZSCC010000343.1:0-10011 GCA_964604905.1 uncultured Planctomycetales bacterium | reverse complement strand
GGGTCGCGTTCGGCAGGATAATTCCGCACGATAATGGAGTCCGAAAGGCCAAGGTAGGTCCGGACCGGCCGAGTTGGCGCAAGAGCGAGCTATAATCTCCCCATGGATCCCGGCCTCTACGAGGAGTTGGTCAGCGAGTTGCTGAAGCGTCGCCTCACCGAGATCCCGTCCGACTCCCTCTACACCGAACCGCTGCAGGGCCCCCGCAGTGCCCCGCTCATGGCCCGTTACGTTGCCCGTCTCCTCGAACAGACCCTCCACGAACTCCCCGACGCCGAGCGGCCCGCGCTGGTGAATGAGATCCTCGACCTCCTCCGCCGCCACGACGCCGACCTCCAAGAACTCCGCCTCCCCTCTCCCGCCGAGCTGCTGCTGGAGATTCGACGTCCCCCTCCTGCGCCCCCCGCCAGCCGCCCCGTCACGCCCTTGTCGATGAGCGCGCTGCTCACAAACGCGCGCCAAGACCCCTCGCTGCTCTCTGAGCTCAAGAAAGAGATGGCGAGCGCGGATCGCTTCGACATCCTCTGCTCCTTCATCCTCTGGAGCGGATTCCAGATCCTCCGCCCCGACCTCGAGGCCTTTGCCGCCGCCGGCCGCCCCCTCCGCGTCCTCACCTCCGCCTACATGGGCATCACCCAGCCGCGGGCAGTCGCCGCTCTCGCCGCCCTCCCCGGCGCCCAGGTCCGCGTCTCCTACGAAACCGGCCGCACCCGCATGCACGCCAAGGCCTACCTCTTCCACCGCCTCAGCGGGATGTCGACCGCCTACGTCGGCTCCTCCAACCTCTCCCACAGCGCCGTCACCGAAGGCCTCGAGTGGAACGTCAAACTCTCCGCCGCCGAGACCCGCCACCTTCTCGACAAAATCCGCGACACCTTCGAGACCACCTGGAACGACCCCGAGTTCGAGCCCTACGA
This sequence comes from uncultured Planctomycetales bacterium, assembly GCA_964604905.1. GTDB lineage: Bacteria > Planctomycetota > MHYJ01 > MHYJ01 > JACPRB01 > JACQFK01. Next base: position 9,094 of record CAZSCC010000343.1, on the reverse strand, counting down.
GGCCGACCGGCTGCGCGACGCCCTCCGCCGCGCCACATCGACCCCGGACGTCCCAGCCCTCTTCCCATTCCGTATCGAGCCCCGCCCCCACCAGGTGGAGATCCTCGCCGCGCTGGATGTCGAGCGCGACCTTCACCGACGTACGCGCAATCTGGTCGTCGCGGCCACCGGCACGGGCAAGACAGTCGTCGCGGCCTTCGATTTCCGCCGATTCAGGATGTCGAAGCCCCGAGCCCGCATGCTCTTCGTCGCGCATCGGGAGGAGATACTGACACAGAGCCTCGCGTGTTTCCGCGGGGTGCTGGGCGATGCGAACTTCGGCGAGCTGCTCGTCGGCGGCCACGAGCCAGCGACGCTCGACCAGCTCTTCTGCTCGATCCAGAGTTTCGGCTCGAAGGGCCTTGCGGACCGGCTCGGCCCGGACTTCTACGACTACATCGTGGTCGACGAGTTCCACCACGCCGCGGCGCCCTCGTACCGCCGGCTCCTGGACCATTTCAAGCCGGCCATCCTGCTCGGCCTCACCGCCACGCCCGAGCGCAGCGACGAGCTGAGCATCCTCGAATGGTTCGACAACCGCATCGCCGCTGAACTGCGCCTGCACGCGGCCCTTGAGCGGCAACTGCTCTGCCCCTTTCACTACTACGGCATCACCGATCCGGTGAGTCTCGCCGACATCCCCTGGCGCCGGGGCCGCTACGATCCGGCGGAGCTCGACCGCCGCCTAGGCGCAAACAAGGAGAGGGCGGAGGCCGTCGTACGAGCGGTCCGCGAAAAAGTGGCGGATGTCGACGTCGTCCGCGGCCTCGGCTTCTGCGTGAGCGTGGCGCATGCGGAGTTCATGGCGGCGGCCTTCACGGCGCACGGCCTTCCCTCGGCGGCGCTGACGGCCGGATCGGACGACGAGACACGGCGACTGATTCAGCGGCGCTTGGAGGCGCGAGAGTTGCGTTTCGTGTTCACGGTGGACCTCTACAACGAGGGCGTCGACCTCCCCTGGATCGACACGGTGCTCTTTCTGCGTCCAACGGAGAGCCTTACGGTGTTCCTCCAGCAGCTGGGTCGCGGCCTGCGCCTGCACGACGGAAAGAGCCATCTGACGGTCCTCGACTTCATTGGCCAAGCGGACCGCCGCTTCCGCTGGGACCTGCGGCTTCGAGCGCTGACGGGGCCGACGCAGCGGACGGTTGAGGAGGATGTCGAGCTCGACTTCCCCCGGGTCCCGCCCGGCTGCGCGATCGTGCTGGAGCGGGTGGCGCGGCAGCACGTGCTCGACAACGTCCGCCACGCGCTGACGCGGGGCCGCGGTGAGTTGGTGGCACGAATCCGCGATTTCGAAGAGGAGAGCGGCCGGAAGCTGACGCTGGTGAACTTCCTCCGCTTTCATCGTTTGGAACCCGACGACCTCTACCGCCGCGCGAGCTGGTCTCGACTAAAAGTGGAGGCCGGCTGTGCGGAACCCTTCGCCGACCCTGACGAGGTGCAGCTGACGAAGGGCTTCCGGCGACTCGCGCATATCGACGACGTCCAACGCATCGCGTACTACCTGGAAGGACGTCGAGACAACCCGCGCGTCGAACTGATGCAGGACTTCAGTCTATGGGGCAAGGGACGTCGAGGCGACCTCCAACGTAACCCCGTCCTGCAGCAGGAGCTACGGGAGCTCCTGGAGTTTAGGGCGGAGGAGGTCGATCACCACACTCCCGACCCACAACTGCCCTTCCCCACCCCGCTGCACCTACACGCGTCCTACACGCGGGACGAGTTGTTGACGGGCCTGGGTTATTTCACGGCGGAGGCGCAGCCGGCGCAGCGGGAGGGGGTGCTAGATCTGCCCACTTTGAAAGCTCACGTGCTTTTTGTCACGCTCTTCAAGGAGGAGAAGGATTATTCGCCGACGACGATGTACCGGGACTATGCGATGAGCGAGCGGCTGTTTCATTGGCAGTCGCAGAGCCGCACAACGCCGCGCCACAAGCACGGCCGGCTCTACATCAACCAGGCTGCCGAGGGGACGTCGATCCTGCTCTTCGTCCGCGAGCACAAGTCGCTCAACGGCCTGGCCACTCCCTACGTTTTCCTCGGCCCCGTCACCTACCAAAGCCACGAAGGCGAGCGCCCGATGAACGTGGTCTGGCGCCTCCAGCACGCCCTCCCCGCCCGGCTTCAGGCCGCAACAAGCACCCTATCGAGTTAGTCTCGGGGGCCTGAGGACTACCCGCCGAATACGCGGCGCAGCAACGGACCCTCGGCCGCCACAAACTCGTTCCGGCGACGCCACAACTTGGCGCCCTCCGGCAGACGGAGATACAGGGCGCGCGCGACACCTTCCGTGCGGTCGAGTGCCGACTCCCACCGCCGCCGCTGAGCGATCGTTGCGAGTTCCGGTCGTAGGAGGCGATCGCGCCAACGGCCCAGATGCTCCGACGCCGCGAGGAAGTCACGTTTAGCGCTGTTGCAGCGGGCGTCCGCCGCCACCAAGTTTTCGATGGCGTCATTCGCATGCCGCGACCATGGCAGAAAATGATCCACAACCGTCTGCCGTCCCAAAGCGCCGTCGCAGTAGAAGCAGCGGTTCTTCTGTAGATCCCGAAGGTCGTCGCGAACCGGCTCTAGCGACACTCTTCCCCGACCGAAGAGAAACTCCTCGAGACGAGCGGCGTCGACCTCCTCTGGATTGAATCGCGCCACCATAGATGCCCACTCGCGTTGGATGAGGGGACGAAGAAGGCCGGCGAGCTGGACAAGGCGCTCGGGCGTGCCGGCTTGGAAGTAGATCTTGCGGTCGATGGGATCCGATGGCCGCACCTTGTCGTCCCAACGGATGTGGTAGAGAAAAGGGTCGTCAACGTTCCCCACCCTCTGCAGTTTGGGAAGCGGCATTTCGATGAGCTTCCATTCCACGGCCCCCACAAGCCGCTCGAAGCGGGGGGTATCGAGCAGCCGCGCCCGTCCGAGCGGGGCCAGAGGATCGGCAGGCAGGCCTTCACGGAAGCTTCGGATGAGGCTGATAATTTCGGCCTGGCCGTTATTGTTCTGCCGGAGGAGGTGGTCGGCACGCTTGAACGGCACGGTGTGGGGCCAGTAGAGCTCGATGACCTTCTCGGAAAGCTGACGCGTAGAAATGTCGCGCGGGGGAAGTCCGTCCTGGCTTGTCCGCTCCAAGCACAGATCGATGATGCCGAGGAGAACGGCGTACTTGTAAGTGGCGCTGAAGGCCCCGCGGTCAAGGAGAGCGAGGCACCGCTCGGCGAAAGCGACGAGGCCCGCGTCGTTCACCAGTACCTCGCTTTGCCGGGGACGACCCAGCGGACGCCTCCGCGGGGATCCTCGACATCGCCTTTCCGTCTCGGGATGACGTGCACATGGGCGTGAGCCACGGTCTGCCCAGCGGCCGCACCGACGTTGATCCCGATATTGAAGCCGTCGGGGGACAACTCGCGCGTCAGCTTCTCTCGAACCACTCCCACCAACTCCAAAAGTGCCCGCTGTTCATCTCCTGACAGCAGGAACACGTCACTCTCATGCCGCTTCGGCACGACGAGCGTATGGCCCGGGCTGACCGGGAAGCCGTCCGGGATCGCGGCGGCGAAGGAGTTCTCCACCACCACCGAGGACCCGAACGACCGTTCACAGAGCGGGCAAGCCATGGAAGTAAGGATACCTTCTGTTACTCAGGGCGCGATCGAAACACGAAGGCCAGCCAGACTGACCACAGACACCGGCCCAAGCTCCGAGGCTCCCCAAACCCAAACGAGACGGTTATACTCCGTGAGAACTATGCGAGCGTTTATCGGTGTCACGGACCCCGGCTGGTTCGAGTTTCTCCGGAGTGAGCCGGACGTCGAAGAAGTGAACTTCTGGAAGCCATCGAGCGAGACGACGTTCCGGGCAATCGAGCCTGGTGAACTTTTCCTCTTCAAGAAAGACGCCTATATCGTCGGCGGTGGATTTTTCGGTCATGCATCCGTCGATGTCCCATGCAGCATGGCCTGGCGAACCTTCGGCAGGCTCAATGGAGCCCCTGATCTCCAAAACCTCAAGGAGCGCATAGCCCGACACCGTACGGATGGGGAAGTCGGCCCCCAAGACTACAAGATCGGCTGCCGGATCCTCCTGAAGCCCTTCTTTCTTCCGGATTCGGGCTTCATTCAGTGGCCCTGGGGTCGCAACTACGGTCCGGGCGTCACCAAGGACCTCTCTGATGAGATTGGTCTGGCTCTGCTTGACCGCCTGCAGCCGTATCTGGAGGGGCGTTCGGTCGAACTGAGAGATGAGCATGTCCACATGCTCGTCGGGGATGCTCCTCCCCGCTTCGGCACCCCTTTCCTGACCCGCGCCCGTCTGGGGCAAGGAGCATTCCGCCTTCTGATCGCGGATGCCTACAACCGGCGTTGCGCGGTCACCAAGGAGAAGACGCTGCCGGCCTTGGAGGCGGCCCACATCCTCCCTGTCGCTGACGGCGGCGGATACACAGTGACCAACGGTATCCTCATGCGTGCCGATCTCCACACGCTATTCGACGCCGGGTACGTCACGATCACGCCCGACTACACCTTCAAAGTCAGTCCAAAGATCGCGGAAGAGTACGACAACGGCGTCATCTACTACGAGATGAAGGACCGTCCCATCCTTCTCCCCAGGGAACCGGCCTTCCGCCCCGACCGAAGCAAGCTGGACTGGCACTACAGGAATCGGTTCCTGGCGTGAAGGTCCACATGCAAGCCACGACCGCCGAGGGACGCCACGGCTGCAAAGAATGCAGATTGGTGCACGGACTCGTCCGCAACTACCCCTTAGAAACAGAGGAGACCACGGATGGCCACAATTGCCCGGGTCCTGGATAATCTCTATCCAGAAGCGCGATCCTCAGTGACATCGTGGCCGCCAAATCGGTGGCACAAACACGCCGACAAGATCAACTCCTCGCAAGCCCTCTGCGTCAGCGTCTTCGCAACCCTGCACAAGCACAAGCACCGCGGTGAAATCCTTAGCGCCCTGCTTCAGAAGGCGGGGATGTCGCTCGATCTTGGAAAGACGCCGGAGCTGGAGCCTGAGCACGTCTCGTCCGGGGAAATCCTGAACGAAGTGGGCATCGGTACCCCCACTTCGGTCGACGTGCTCGTAACCTCGTCGACTGGCATTCTCACGATCGAGGCCAAGTTCACCGAGACCGACTTTGGATCCTGCTCCCAGTGGCCCAAGCAATGCACGGGCAACTACGAGCCGGGATCGGATCTCAAGACGAAGACCGATTCGCCCTGTCGCCTCAGCGTCTGGGATGGTCGGCGCGCCCCTCGCCTCTACTGGGCGATTGCGCCGACCCTCTTCAGATCCAACGTGATCTCCGTGCCCCAGCAGAAATGCCCGTTTTCTGGGCCGCATTACCAACTCATGCGGAACCTCAGCTTCGCCGCCGCGCTCGCATCCAGGCGAGGAGTCCAGAACTATGGATTCCTGGTCCTCTCCGTCGGCGCAGCCCCTCACCACACTCAATTGGGCCAATCGCTCTCTTCATTTCAAGAGACCCTTCGTCCCGAGATTCGCCCGAAGACGGGCCACGCGACCTATGAGGACCTGGCGACCATTCTTCGCAAGGCTGACCAAGTCCCCTTGGCCACCTTCATTGAGGAGCGGATCAAAGCAGGCTTAGAGCTTTCCAGGGACGCGCCCTGAGGGCGCTGACCTCAGATCTTGGTGGAAGCAGTCGGACCGGTGACGCTGGAGGCCTGTGATGAACGACGTTGTGGTTTTCAGACAGGAACGTGAAAGGCCGGAGTGCCAGGAAGCACTATACAAGGAGCTCAAGAAAGGGCGCCTCCGCCAAGGATGGTCTTACAGGGCCGGCTGGGACTTGCATATCGGCAAGCAGATGTGGATGAAGCTCTACAGAGCGCAACGGGACGGTGGAGACAAGCGGGGAACACCCAAAAGCACCTACGAAAAGATTGCGGGCATGCTAAAGATCAATCCAGGCTGCCTGATCGTGGTGCCGAATCAGCCAGATAACGATCACTTCCAACTGGTGCGGGCCGTGCTCTCTAGGGATGCGGACGAATTTCCCTGCTACACCTATGCTCGCTCGGTCCTGAGTGACTTTCGACACTGCATCAGCATCGATAAGGACGCGAGAATTGAACGCCCGTACTTCAAGGTCAGCAAGTATCTGAGCGAGTCCCTGACCAGTGGTTATTACCGGGCACCGGTGCAGTTCATCCGGGATCCCAAACGAGCGAAAGCCTTCCGCGAGTACTTTCTGAATGCCCTGTCCAAGGAGCAACTCGACGCCCCGCCGTCGCCCGTCCAAAGCCCCACGGTTGTTCAGGTTCCCTCGCTGTCGGACTTTGCTCCTAAGGCCGACGGGGACTATACGGTGCGCATCAAAGGCGGGAAGAGGACACAGTCGCGGAAGCACGAGACCCTAGTCGACGCCGCGGGTCGGTTCCTGAGGAAGTATTGCAACATGGAAGTTCACACCCACCACCCCATGGACCTATTCGCATCCAAGCCGCAGGAAATCATCTTCGAGGCAAAAATATACTCCGACAGAAGTCCGGCCTGCGTGCGCGAGGCGGTGGGGCAGTTGTTCTGGTATCGCTATTCTCTCGGATTCCCGGATGCTGCCCTGTGCGTGCTGCTCGATGTTCGGCCCAGCGACAAGATCATCGCCTTCATAGAGCAAGGAATGCACATCCACATTGCCTGGATGGATGGAGGCCAGTTGATAGGCGGCCCAGAGTCGGCGCCGGTACTGGGCCTGGAAGGACCGTGAACCGAAAGAAGGAAAACGTGCGGGGACCTGTGGCAAAACACCGGCTCGGTTTTCCGCCTGTGCCGCCGCGCGGTAGCCTAAACGTGCTGCGTCCCTTGAGAGTTGGCACACTAATGGCACAAACGACTTGTTCGATGCGGGGGTTTTGGAGGGCGCACGCAACTGCTTGCGGCGCCGAGATTAATGGAGCGGGCGACCAGATTTGAACTGGCGACCTTCTCGTTGGCAACGAGACGTTCTAGCCACTGAACTACGCCCGCTTGTCGAGGGAGCCGCGATTTAAGCACCCGAGTCGCTCAGCGTCAAGTCCTTCCACGCCACCCCTTCGGCGCACCCTCCCGTAGACCCGCTCCTTGGTTTCTCCCGCCCACGAGACGTCCTCGCCTCTGCGGCACACGCCCTCGCGCAAAACCGTTCGGCCTTGCTTGCCGATCGCGAGGGAGAGGCTTGCCCTGATTCTGCGCCGCAAGGGCGAGAGTCGTCGGGGGCGACGGCGTCGTCAGGAGATCGGAATCCACGGGCGCGATCCGGCCGGCAACGGCGCGAAGACGGCGACCTTCCCCGCCCGGCTCAGAGCCGGTGGATCGGATAGAGGTTGAAGCGGTCGTCCCACGAACCATGCCGGCGCATGAAGAAGTCCAGCCGGGCCGCCGGGTCCCCGGCGAACTCGGGATCCGCCGCCAGCGCACGCCGGAACTCCTCCGCCAGCCGGGGGTCGGCGGCCAGCATCTCGCGCGCGATCGACTCGGCCACGTAGGGCTCGACATGCTCCTTCTGCTCGAAGCATGCGTTGAAGAAGCCCCAGGACACGAGAGAGTCGGGCGCCCGAGGTTCGAGCAATGCCATGAGCAGCCGCGCGCGGGGCTGGGCGATCGGCGCCAGGATGGAGTTCGCCGGGATGCGGCGCTTTTCGCGGCGCCACTCCCCTTCGAGGGCCACCCGCATCCGCCCCTCGAAAGGCCGGGGGGCGAACACCGCCCGGGACGCCCGGAAGACCTCCACTTCCCGCTCTTCGTCTGCGGCGTCGAACGGCTGCGCGGCGATCCCGTGCAGCGCCAGCTTCTCCGCCACCTCCTGCGCGTACGCCGGAGGGATCAGGTAGCCCAGCCGCGGCGCCCGCACAACCCGCGAGGGCGCCGTGTTCTTCCTGAACGGGACGCGCCAGATCTGCGGCGTCTTTGGGTCGTACGTGGTCCTCCAGCCGCCGGAGAGGTCCGAGCGCTCGCGGGTGTAGGCATAGCCCCGGAAGTCGATCATCGCGACGGCCCCGGCGGCGTCCTCCGAGCCCGACGCGGCCGCGCCGGAGGTCGGCTCGCGCCATCCGGCCGCGTAGTCGAGCTCGAAGTCCTGCCCTCCCGCTTCCCGTCCGGCCTGGTCGGCCCGGCGGACCTGGTCGAGCCACTCGTGCCCGTGACGCGCCACCAGGTCGACCAGGCCGAGGATGGAATTGAGCGTCACCCGGACGCGCCTGGCGTAATCCTTCCAGGAGTGCGTCTCGACGAGCACGCTGAAGCGGTTGCGCGCGGGAAAATAGCCCGTGGAGAAGCGGGGGGAATACACGGTGAGCAGGAATCCCGAGGAGGGGTCGTCGGTCCGGGCCAGGTCGGGGTAGAAGGGGAGCGGGAGAGAGCCCTGCGCGGCGAGCGTCTCGATCAAGCGGTCTCTCAAGAAGACGCCGCTCGCGCGAAGCCCCGGGTCTCCCTGGTGGATCGGCTCCGCCTGGATGGAGACGTCCGGCTCGAAGTCCGCGCCGTCGGTCACGTGCAGGTCCGCGCAGACGAGCGGATCCCACTCCTCCAGCAGGCGCAGCATCGCCCGCATCTCCGGCGCGTCGGCCTTCATGTAGTCGCGGTTGAGGTTCAGGTTGTGCGCCGTCGTCCGCCATCCGGTCTCCTCGGGGCCCACCTGATTGGGACGGTTCCAGCGGCCGACCCGTTCGTGCCCGTCGGTGTTGAAGGCGGGAACGAAGAGCAGCGCGACGTGGTGGAGCGGGGCGGAGGGAGACCCGTCTTCCAGCAGCGCGCGCAGCGCCATGAATCCGGCGTCCTTGCCGTCGCTTTCTCCGGGGTGGATGCCGGCCTGGATCAGGAGGACCGGGATGTCCCGCGCTCGCAGGGTCTCGGCCGAGAGGGCGCCGCTGCGGGAGACCGCCAGCGCCCGGAGCGGCCTGCCCTCGGCGGAGCGGCCGTACTCGACGCTGCGGACGGCGTCCGGCCACCGCTCCGCGAAGAGCCGGGAAAGACGTTCGACTTCGTCGGTCCGGCCCGTCTGCCGGAATCCCGACCGCTCCGCGAGCGTGAGCAACGTCTCCGCATCGTCTGC
>CAZSCC010000342.1:0-29862 GCA_964604905.1 uncultured Planctomycetales bacterium | reverse complement strand
CCCCGGTCCGACCCAGACCGAGAACGCCGAGAGGCGCACCCGATAGCGCCCCGCCATCGGCGCCTTGAACTCGTTGAACTTCGGCTCGAGGGGCTCGTACGCGCCGGCCACGACCCCCATCGCCTCCTGCTCGCGCACTTTTGGATCGCTGAGCGGATCCTTGCCCGACCTCACGTCGGGCTGGCCGGCGAACCCGAGCACGGGGAACGTGGCCCGCTCGGGGCTGCGGTTGAACTCGTTGAACTTCATCTTGCGCGAGAAGGAGGGCATGTCGCGGGTGTAGAAGCGCGCCGTTGTCGTCTCCGGGCGCGCGGCCTGGAAGGCCGTCGCCTCGCGCAGGGCGTGCTCCGCGGCCGCCAGGTACTGGGCCATCTGGACGTGGGAGATGTCGAGGGCGTCGCCCACCTTGTTGAACCGGTGGGCCTCGCCGTCCTCGGGCAGCATCTCCTTGATCTGGAGCCACGGCGCCCGGAGGAGATCGCGCAGGCTGTTCTCGTACTCGTAGCGGTTGAGGCGCCGCCAGGTGGAGCGCCCCTCGGCGGCCTCGCGGTCGCGGTCGGCCGCGACCATCGGGGCGGCGAGCGTCTTCAGGAAGGCGTCGACCTCGGCGCGCTCCGGCGCCTTCTTCTTCGTGGGCGGCATCTCGCCGTCCCGGACGCGGTCGTGCACCTTCACCCACGCGGCGAAGGTCCGCGCGTCTTTGAAATCCGGGCGAAGGGCCGAGAGATCGAGCCCGCCTTTCGGGTCATCGCTCCCGTGGCACTCGAGGCAATGCTTGGAGAGGAACGTCGGGGCGGTCTCTTGAGAGGACAAGAGCCAGAGGACGATCGAAAGTAGGGTCACGGAATCATCTCCTTGAGAATTATACGCACCCGGTCGGGAGCAAATGGGGTAAGCGGGATCAGGAGGGTCCCATGATGCACCTGATGTCCCTGGCGCTCCTCACGTTCTCATCGGCTCAGGATTCCGAGAAGGTGACCGCGATCGTCGACAAGGCGGTGACCGCGCACGGCGGGGCGGACAAGCTCCTCCGGATGTTCCGCTGGAAGGAGAAGTACTATTTCGGAGAAGGAAAGGATGGGACGGTCCGGAAGGCGGAGCTCCGGCCGCCCGAGGTGTGGTGGAACGGATCGAAGGACATCGCGGCCGGCAACGCTGACCGCAGCGACAAGACCTACCTGGTCTGGACCTGGACGCTGGCGCCGCTCCTCGAGAAGGATTCGAAGCTCGCGCTCCTCCCCGACCTCGAGGTCGACGGCAAGCCGGCGGCGGGGATCAAGCTCACGCGCGAGGGGCGGCGGGAGATCTCCCTCTATTTCGACAAGGGCACGGGCCGCCTGGCGCGGATCGACTGGCGGACGTACCACGTCACGTTCGAGAACTGGAAGGAGCACGACGGCGCGCGCTATCCCGCCAAGGCGGTGGTGCGCAACAAGGACGGGAGCATCCATCTCTGGACCGAGTTCCTCGAGCTCGAACGGCTGAAGGAAGTGCCGGGCCGCTGAGACGAAGTTCATTGACCTCGACCCATAACGCGCTACACTACCCATAACCTGGGGAGCGGGCGAGCGCGAGGGAGGTCGGAGATGCCCCAAGATCAGGCTCGGCTGCGAATCGCCACGTCGCTGGCGCAGTTCGCCGCCGAAGGCGTGCGGCGCGTCGAGTGGTGCGCCATCATCGACGGCACGGCCTGCCCCGCCTGCGACGCGAACGACGGCCGCGTCCTGACGATCGAGGAAGTCCTCCGGATGCTGGAGACGGACTTCTGCGAGCACCGCCGTACGCCCGAAGGGGATTGCCGCTGCATCGTCGCCCCGGCGGCGGAGACCCGGACGATCCAGGCGGCCGCGAACGCCGAGGCCCCAGAAACGCCCGCCTCGCGCCCGTTCTCGCAGCGCATCAGCCGCCGGCCCTGCCCCTACTGCTGGCACAGCGTGAAGTCGGAATCCCCGCGCTGCACGAGCTGCCACAAGCGGATCACGGGGATCGTCGCCCTCTCCTGCCCCGAATGCCGCCGGAAGTGGAGCGCCCCCGAGCAGGCCGACCTCACGCTCTGCCCCGGGTGCGGGTTCCAGGTCGACGTCACCCAGGCCGCGATGGCCGCCGTGGATCGCGCCCCCGCACGGTCCGAGACCTCCCGGAGGCGGTCCTTCCGGAAGCCCTGACGGCCCTACTTCTCGAACGCCTTCTTCACCTCGGCGCGCGTCTTCTCGAACGCGGTCTTCGTCACGGTCGCCGCATCCTGCTTCCAGTACTCGCGGTTGAAGAGCTCGACGGAGAGCCACGCGGTGCAACCGATCTCCCGGAGGGTGCGAAAGAACTTCCCGAGCGGCGCGATCCCGTCGCCCGGATAGACGCGGTGGGCGTCGGTGATCTTGTCGCGCGGCGGGTCGGCCGGGTAGTCGTTCATGTGGATGACGGGGAGCTTGTCGCCGCTCAGGAGCCGGATGCTCTCGTGCCCCGACCCGCCCTTGTAGAGGTGGTACACGTCGGTCAGGATGCAGGCCTTCGGGTGGCCGCTCTCGATCGCGATGAAGGCGGCCTCGGAGAGCTTGCTCAGCGACTTCGACGGCCCCCACACCTCGACCTCGGCGATGACGCCCATCGTGTCGCCCAGCTCGCAGACGGCGCGATACCGCTCGGCCGCCTTTCGGAGGTCCAGATCCGTCTGGTTGGTCGCGCCCGCGGGCGGCGCGGCGATGCGCTTGCCGCCGATCTGGGCGACGAGGTCCATGTCGCGCTTCATGACCTCCATCCCTTTCGCGCGCCGGGCGTCGTCGTCGACGATCCACTCGGCAAAGCCGATCGCGCTGACGACCTCGATGCCCGCGTCGGCGAACTTCTTGGCGAGGTCCTTGAGCGAGCCTCCCTTCTCCGCGTACGCCTGAATCTCGCGGATCCACGGCTCCATGGCTCGGAAGCCGGCCTTCTGGGCGAGGTCGATCTCCTCCGTGAGCGCGACCTTCTGGCCCATGAGGGTGCTGGTGTTGAGGCAGTAGCCGAACGGCTCGTCCTTGGGGCGGTCCTGGGCGTGCGCGGGGGCGACGCATCCGGCGGTCAGCATCGCGCCCGCTCCCACCAGGGCTTCACGTCTGGAAAGCGTCGAACTCATAAGGGTCTCCCTCGTTCCGTGTACTCTCTACACCAGGGAGGCCCCCGCCGTCAAAGTGTTTATCTGGGCACCCGATGCCCAGATCAACACTTGCTACTTCTTCAGCTCCCGCTGGTCGCGCTCCAGGATCTTTCGGGCCGCCGCGTCCTCCAGCATCCGAGCGCCCGGAGGCAGGTCGGTCCAGAAGGTCCCCGGGCCCGCATAGCGCAGGTAGATCTTGAGATCGTCCGGCAGCTTCGTGGCAAAGATGTAGTTCGCGTACGCCTCCGGGTCGCCCATCGCCTGCACCATCTTCTGGAAACGGTCGGCCTCGGCCGTCTGCACGAGCTCGATCACCTCCGCCTCCGCCTTTCCCAGGATGCGCTCGCGGTCCGCCTGGATCTGCGCCACCTTATTGTTGATCTCGGCGATCGAGACCTCCTTGTCGGCCCCGACGGTCGCCACCTTGCGCGCGCCCTCGGCCTTCACGTTGGCGACCATCTTCTCGGTCTCGGCCCCGACCTCGCGGACGCCCTTCTCGACGCCGGCCTTGAGCTCCTCCAGCTCGTTCTGGATGACCTGCGTCTTGCGCTGCTCTTCCTTCGTCAGCTGCTCCTCCGCGGCGATCTTCGCCTTCTGGATCGGCTCGCGGAGCTCGAGGGGGACGTGAATGTCGCGCACAAGCCCCAGCATCACGTCGATGTTGCGGACCTTCGCCTCATGGACCAGCTGCTCCGTGAACGTCTTCTGGAAGAGCTCGCGCGACGTCCCCTCGATGAACTCCTTCGCGCCGTACTTCGAGCCCTCGATCCGGCAGATCGACTCCAGCTGCGGCCGGATGATCTTGTCGATCACCGCCTGCGTGTTGCCGAACTTGTTCATGATCGTCGGCACGTCCTTGGGCAGGAGGCCCCACACCACCGAGATGTCCAGCTGGATCGTGAAGCCGTCCTTCGAGGGGAAGGTGACGTTCTCCAGCGTGATCTCGCTGTAGCCCACCCAGATCTCGTCCACCTTGAACTCGCGCGGGTTGAGATAATAGATGCCGGGCTGGAGGACGTTCTTCTGGACGCCGCGCTGGGCGCCCTCGGCCAGCGAGCCCTCGCCTCCGTGCGCGCCCGAGTTATTCGTCACGCATCCCACGTAGCCGGGGCGGACGATCGTCGCCGGCAGCACCGTCACCTTGTACTGGTACGGGTTGATGCGCCACTTGCCGGGCGTCAGGACGCGCTGCACCACGCCCTTCTTGTCCTGCCCCTCTCGGACCAGGAACTCGCCCGGCGGGAGCGACGTGCCGCTCTGGGACTCGAGGAGTCCGATGCTCTTCTCGTCGATCTCCACCACGGCGACCGTCTTCTCCACCGAGTAGCCGACCGGGCTGAAGAAGTGCCGCCCCTCGCCCCGGACGGATTTCCATACGCCCTTCGTCCCGTCGGGGACGACGCGCTGGTTATCCGGGTCCGCATTGGTGTCCCCGAACTTCGAGGTGATCACCAGGACCTCCTCCGGCCCCACGTAGACGCGGGACAGCCCCCACTTCCAGATCCCGACGTAGACGAAGACCGCGAGGAAGCCGACGACCGCCATGCTCTTGACCAGCAGGTTGTTGTTCATGGTCGTCCTCCTCACTTCTTCTCGGGAACGGGCTGCTTCGCCTCAAGCACGCGCTTGAGGATCTCCGCGAACGGGCCGTCGGTGTTGGACAGGATGTACTGGATCGACGGCGCCAGCTTCTGGTTCATCAGGTACCGCACGTAGGCGTGTCCGTTCCCGAACGCGAGCGCCGAATTCTTGAGTCCCGACGCCTCGGCCGCGTTCTTGAAGACGATGACGTCCGCCTTCGCCTTCCCCTCGGCAACCTTCGCCTCCGCCTGGTTCTTCGCCGCCGTGAACTGCAGCCTCGCCACGTCCAGCTGGCGGGTAGCCTCGATGATCGCGACCTCCTTCTGCTGCTCGGCCAGCGTGGTCGCCACCGAGACGTCGGCGCCCGCGAGGGTCGCCAGCGTCTTCCGGTCCTTCATCTTCTCCTCCATCTTGAGGAGCTTCTCCTGCCGCTCGCGCTCCTTCTGCTGCTCGTAGAGCTCGCGCATGCGGATCGCGATCTCGCGGTCCTTGATGGGCTTCGCGATCGCGTCGGGCGGCGTGATCTGCCGGACCAGCGCCGACTGGATCATGATCCCCTGCGACTGGCAGCTCCTCTTCACGCCCGCCAGGAACTCCTCCTGGAACTTTTCGCGCGTCAGGCCGCCGATGAAGTCGCGCGCCAGGTGCTTGGACCCCTCGATGCGGCTGTAGGCGCGGGTGTTCGGCAGGATGATGTCCTGCTCGATGCAGGTGACGATCGGCCGATGGTCCACGTACTTCGTGAAGACTTCGGCGACCCGGGTGGGGTCGATGTACCACTCGATCGTCCCCTCCATCGCGATGTCGAAGCCGTCGAGCGAGGGGAACCGGATGATCTTCTCCGACATCATGTCGAACCGGTGGGATCGGATGTCAATCGAAATGATCCTCCGCTCGAAGGGGTTGGGCAGATAGGTGCCGGGAGGGATCGTGAGCTTCTGGATCCCCCGCTCCCCCGGCTCGACCAGGAACTCGTTGGGGAGCTTCGGGTCCCTCCCCGACATGAGCGTGACGACCCCGACGTGGCCCGCCTCGATGGTGACGGCGTCGTACTCCTTCACGCGGTAGGCGAAGGGATTGATCGGGTAGGTCCCCGGCTGCAGCACGTCCGGCAGGATGCCCTTCTGGTCGTCCCCGGCGAGCACCGCCCCGGCCGGTAGGTCCTTCCCGAAGTTGCGGACCTTGAGGCCCATCTTCCCGGCGTGGATCTGGATCTGGTCCATGATCACCCAGTCCCACGAATAGGGATTGCGCCAGTACCAGCCTTCGGACAGCGGGTCGAGCTGGATCCCCTGCTGGCCCGGCATGGCGATGATCGCGCCGCTCGGGAGATCGTCCCCCGTCTTCGAGATCAGGACCGCCATCTTCCCGTTCTCGACGACGACCATGCCGCACGTCGCGAAGCCGGCCACGAAGAGGAGGATCCCGACGGTCCCGAACCCGAAGACGAACTTCGACATCCCGCCCAGCATCCGGTTGATCCGGCCCATCACGGTCGGTTCGCCCATGTCGCTCATAGAGACTCCTCCCTTGGATTGTCGCAGGATTTACCGGTTGGACCGCTCCCCAGCCCGTCCATTTCAGGAATCCGTTCGGCGTAGTATAGTAGCAAATGACCGCCCGTGCGGCGGTCGAATGTATCGGAGAGAATCGACCATGACTTTCGCCTACTTCGCCCTCCTCGCGCTCCTCGCCGCCGTCCAGGACGACCCCGCCGTAACGGCGCTCCCCGGCTTCAAGGTCGAGGCCGTCTACACCGTGCCCAAGGCGACCGAAGGCTCGTGGGTCGCGATGACGTTCGACCCGAAGGGACGGCTCCTCGTCTCGCCCCAGCAGGGGAAACTCCTCCGCGTCACGCTCGGTCCGGGCGGCGCGAAGGTCGAACCGCTCGATGTCCAGGTCGGCGACGCGCAGGGGCTCCTCTGCGCGTTCGGCAGCCTCTACGTCACGGGCAACGGTCCCAAGGGGTGCGGCTTCTACCGCCTCAAGGAAGCGGGCGACGGGTACGGCGAGGCGGAGCTCCTCAAGGCATGGCCCGGCGGGATGGGCGAGCACGGGCCGCACGCGATCCTGCGGGGGCCCGACCAGAAACTCTACTGCATCGTGGGCAACCACGTGAAGCCGCCCGCGGGGCTCGCCGCGACCTCGCCCCACAAGAACTGGCAGGAGGACCTCCTCCTCCCCCGCATGTGGGACCCCAACGGCCACGCGGTGGGGATCACGGCCCCCGGCGGCTACATCGTCCGCACCGACCGCGACGGCAAGGAGTGGGAGATGTTCTGCGCCGGGTTCCGCAACGAGTACGACGCGGCGTTCAGCGCCGACGGAGAGCTCTTCACGTTCGACTCCGACATGGAGTGGGACATCGGTACCCCGTGGTACCGGCCCACGCGCATCTACCATTGCGTGACGGGGGGCGAATTCGGATGGCGCTCGGCCTCGGGCAAGTGGCCGGTCTGGTATCCCGACAACCTGCCGATGGCGGCAGACATCGGCCTGGGCTCGCCGACCGGCATGGTCTTCGGCACGGGCGCGAAGTTCCCGGCGAAATACCAGAGGGCGCTCTTCGCGCTCGACTGGGCCTACGGCAAGATCTTCGCCGTCCACCTGACGCCGGACGGCGCGAGCCACGCGGGCTCGTTCGAGCCCTTCGTCACCGGCAAGCCGCTCAACGTCGCCGACGTCGAGATCGGCCCCGACGGCGCGATGTACTTCGTCTGCGGCGGCCGCGGGACCCAGTCGCGCCTCTACCGCGTGACCTACGCGGGGAGCGAGAGCACCGAGCCCGTCGCGCCCGGGAAGCCGAACGAGCTCGTCGAGCTCCGGCGGAAGCTCGAGGCGTTCCACGGGAAGAAGGATCCGCAGGCGGTCCGCATCGCCTGGCCGCACCTCAATCACTCCGACCGCTTCGTCCGCTTCGCCGCGCGGATCGCGATCGAGCACCAGGACGTCGAGTCGTGGAAGTACCGGGCGCTGAACGAGACGCTGCCGACGGCGTCGCTCGAGGCGTGCCTCGCGCTCGCGCGCTCCGCCGACAAGGCACTGCTCCCGCGGATCGTGGAGGCGCTTAACCGGCTGGGCGCGCCGTGGGACAAGATCGGCGAGGACGAGAAGCTCTCGCTCTACCGCGCCTACCAGGTCGCGTTCGCACGGATGGGTCCGCCCGACGCGGCGACGGCGGCGTCGGTCGCGGAGAAGCTGGACAAGGTCTTCCCGACGGGCCGCGAGGCGGAGAACCGCGAGCTCTGCCAGATCCTGCTCTATCTCGAGCATCCGGCCGCGGTGAAGAAGACGCTCGACCTGCTCGCCCGGGCGACGTCGCAGCAGGAGCAGCTCCACTATGGGTTCCACCTGCGCACGGCGAAGGCCGGATGGACGATGGACCTCCGGAAGCAGTACTTCGCGTGGTTCAACGACGCCACGCAGAAGCTCAAGGGCGGCCACAGCTTCCAGGGCTTCATCCGGAATTCGCGGACCGAGGCGATGACGCTGCTCACGCCGCAGGAGCGGTCGGAGCTCGACCCGATCATCCGGCTGGCGTATCTGCCTCCCAAAAGCGCCGCCGCGGCGGCGCCGGTCGTGAAGGCGTGGGCGATGGAGGACCTCCTCCCGGACCTCGAGGCGCCGCTCCGGGGGCGGAACTTCAACAGCGGGAAGGCGGCGTTCGAGAAGGCGCAGTGCTTCGCCTGCCACCGCTTCGGCCAGGAGGGCGGCTCGACAGGCCCTGACATCACCGCGGCGGCCAGCCGCTTCAACCGGAAGGACCTTCTGGAATCGATCCTCCTGCCCTCGAAGGTGATCTCCGACCAGTACAACAACACGATCTACCAGAAAGAGAGCGGGGACGTGGTCGTGGGACGCGCGGTAAAGGACGACGGGCTGAAGCTGACGATCAAACCCAACCCGATCGACGAGGCGACGGTCGAGCTGGCGAAGAAGGACATCAAGGCATCGAAGCCGTCGCCGGTCTCGCCCATGCCCGAGGCGCTGGTCAACATCCTGAAGAAGGAGGAGATCCTCGACCTGCTGGCCTACATCGAGTCAGGAGGCGACAAGGGGCACGCGGTCTTCAAGAAGTAGCCTCAGCCGGGGAACTCAGGATGAAACTCACCACAAAGTCACAAAGAGCACCAAGGAAGACAAGACTTCGTGGGGGAGAAGGAATGGATTCCTTCTGCCCTTTGTGGCTTTGTGTTGAACCCGTCCTTACGAATTCACCGGGACTAACCTAGTACGCCGCGGCGTGACGGCGGGCCTTGGGGTCGCCCGCGGCCTCGAGGCGCCCGCCGGCCGGGTCGATCGTGATCATGACCGGCCACCAGACCGGGGCCGAGGTGCGGCCCATCCGGTGGCCGCGGGCGGACAGTTCGTCGAAGACCTTTTCCTCGATCTCCGCCTGCAGGGACAGGCTGCCCAGGCGGGGCGGCGACTGCCCAAACGAGCCGACATAGTGGGACGTGACCATACGGGGAGCGGTCACCGCCTCCGCCGCGCCCATTCCGAAGTCGATGTGGTTGAGCACGAGCTGGAGCCCCACCTGGTCCTGCCCGTCGCCTCCTGCCACGCTGATCGCGGCGACCGGCTTCCCGGCCTTGAGGATCAGCGTCGGCGTGAGCGTGATCCGCGGACGCTTGCCCGGCTCGATGCAGTTGGGGTGGCCCTTCCAGGTGTTGAAGCTCTGGAGGCGCGTCCCGAGCCAGACGCCCGTCTTCCCCGCCACCACGCCGCTCCACCCGCTCGGCGTCGCGGCGACCACGTTCCCCCACCGGTCGGCGACCACGCAGGTCGTCGTGTCGTTGGGCGTCCCGCCCAGGCCCTTCCGCGTCTCAGCCTCACCGAGCAGCGCCTTCATCCCGCGCGGATCGCCCGGACGGAGGATGAGGGAGGCGCGCTTGAGGTCGATCAGCGGGCGGCGCAGGTCGCCGTACTCCTTCGAGAGGAGCTTCTCGATCGGCACGTCGACGAACTCGGGGTCGGCGTAGAAGACATCGCGGTCGGCGAGGCCGAGCTTCATCGCCTCGAGCGTCACGTGGAGCGCGTCGGCCGAGTTGTGCCCCATCGACTTGAGATCGAAGCCCTCCAGGAGCCGCAGCGCCTCCAGCAGGTACGGGCCCTGCGTCCAAGGCCCGCACTTGACGACCGTGTGGCCGCGATAATCGACCGATAGGGGCTTCTCGACCTTCGTGACGTGCGCGGCCAGGTCCTCCGCCCGGAGCAGCCCGCCGTGCTCGCGCACCCACGCGTCGATCTCATGCGCGACCGGCCCCTTGTAGAAGAACTCCGAGACGGCGCGGATCTTCTTCCCGCGATCGCCGTCGCACGCCTTCTCGGCCTCGACCAGGCGGCGCAGCGTGCGGGCGAGATCGGCCTCCCAGGCATCCTGGCCCTTATCGAGAAGGCGGATCGCAGGCCCCGCCGCCTCTTCGAACGACTTCGTGCCGTGACGGGCGAGCGCCACGCAGCAGGCGTCGAGCGCCGCCGGGACCGCCGCCGGCTCGAGGCCCCGGAGCGGGATGCCGCCCCGCTTCTCGAAGTACTCGAGGGTCGCGAGCTTGGGGGCCGCCCCCTGCCCCGCGATCACCGTGACCTCCTTCGATTTCGCGTCGTAGATCAGGATCGGGACCTCGCCGCCGAAGCAGAACTGGGTGTGGTCGGTAACGCTGAGGGCGAGAAGCGTCGCCACCGCGGCGTCCGCGGCATTGCCGCCCGCCTTCAGGAGCTCGATCCCCGCGTCGACCGCGCCCTGCCCGCCCGCCGCGACGGCGCCCTGGGTGCCGGTCGCCTTCCAGGATTCCTGCGGGAGGACGAGGAGGAGGAGGAGAATCGCCGCGAGTTTCATATATTAGTTCAACAGGCGAGACCCCGGTCGAATTGCGAAAGGACCCCGGGTGGGCGAGGGCGGACGCTTCGGTTTTTCACCGGCGGACAAATGGGACCAGTGGGTCCTCCGCCGCCGCACGCCGGACGCGCCCCGCACCGAGGACGGCACGGGATGGGTCCTGCACCCCACGCGCGAGTACACTCGCTCGCTGCTCGTCATGGCCGCCGCGTTCTTCCTCCTCGGCCTGGCCGGCGTCGGCGGCCTCTTCTTCGCGCCGCCGAAGGACCGGGTCGTGTCGGGGCTGGTCGCGGTTCTCTTCTGGATCCCCGGCACGATCTACCTGATCGTGTGGGGCCTGGCCGTGCGCCGAAGGCTGCATCTCCACGAATGGGGCGTCGAGGACCCCGCCTCGCGGGTCCACCTGCGATGGGAGGAGTTGGTCCAGGTCGCTCCGGTGTGGGCCAGGGGACTCCGCCTCGAGGGACCGGAGGGGCGAGGCATCGAGCTCGGGAAGTACATGCACGGCCTGGGCCGGCTGCGCGAGTTTCTGACGACACGCCGTCCCGAGCTGCTCTTTCCTCACCGGATCGCGCCGCTGGTGGTTCTCCATCCCCTGGAGTTCCTCCCGCCCCTCCCCGGCGGCGCGCGCGACCCATCGATCGACCTCCATCCCAAGATCGCCGCGGCGCCCGGCTCGTTCACCTTCACGGTGGAGGAGGTGAAGAAGGCCCGTCCCCTGGAATCCTCACCGCGCACGATCGTCGTGGGGACCGTGACCCGGGGGACGCTGCGGGTGGGCGACTGGGTCGCTCCCGAGTCCGGGGAGCCCCCCGAGCGCACCTGGGTGCTGGTGATCGCGGGCAAGCTCTCGGAGCGCCCGGAGGCGGCGCGCGGGGAACGGGCGAAGCTCTACCTCTATGAGGACGCCTTCCCCTGGCTCAAGCCCGGCGCCCTCCTGAAGGGCCGCCCCCCGTCGTAACAAAACAAACGGTTTGTCTTGTACCAGCTCGCTACTTCCTGGAGGCCACCGGCTTGCGAGCGGGGGATTTCTTCCTGGCCGCGTGGGTCCAAGACGGGAGCGGGATCACTTTGCCGCCCGCCAGCGCCGACTCGTGCGCCAGGATGCCCACGCAGGTGATGTTGGCCGATTGGACCGCGTTGGGATACGGATCGCGGCCGTCCACCAGCGCGCTCAGCATCTCGTGCGCCAGGTGCGGGTGCGAGCCGCCGTGGCCCGCGCCCTGCGTGAAGGACAGGTGCGTGTTCTCGGCCAGGTCGTAGACGCCCTTCGTCGTGAACTTGCGGATCCCCTCGGGCAGCAGGTGCGCGTAGTCGGGCACCTTCACCTTCTCGGGGATCTGGGACTCGGGCCGCTTGGCGACATGGATCACCGGATCCTCGCCGTCGCAGAGCTGCCACTCGAACGACTTCTTCGAGCCGTACGCGTCGAAGCTCTCCCGGTACTGCCGCGCCACGTCGAAGAGCGACCGGTAGATCCGCGCGCTCACGTCCGAGTCCTTGAACTTGATGTGGCAGCTCTCGATCGCGAACGGCGAGCCGTACTTCTTGATCAGCTCCTTCCGGATCGTCCCCGAGCCGAAGCAGGAGACCGTCTCCGCCTCGCTCCTCATGAGCCCGAGGCAGGGCCCCACGCAGTGGGTGGCGTAGTGCATCGGCGGCAGCCCGGGCCAGTAGTTGGGCCAGCCGTCCATGTCCTGCTGGTGCGACGCCTGCAGGTGCTGGATCTTCCCGAGTTCGCCCTTCTCGTAGAGCTCCTTCACGAAGAGGAACTCGCGGGCGTAGACGACGGTCTCGGCCATCATGTACTTGAGGCCGGTCTTCTTCACGAGGTCGACGATCTCCTTGCACTCCTTGACCGTCGTCGCCATGGGGACCGTCGACATCACGTGCTTCCCCGCCTTGAGCGCCGCGACCGACATCCACCCGTGGTCGGGGATCGGCGTGTTGATGTGGACGAGGTCGACGTTCTTGTCCTTGAGCAGGTCGGCGTACTTCTCGTAGCGGACGCCGATCTTGAAGGCGTCGCCGATGGCGTTCAGCTTCTTCGGGTCGCGCTGGCAAACCGCAACCATCTCGGCGTCCGGATGGCCCTGGTAGATGGGGATGAACTCGGACCCGAACCCGAGGCCGACGATGGCGACCCTGACCTTCTTGCCCATGGGCGATCTCCTCAATATCCAGGGTGAGGATACGGGTCCGGCGATCGCGGAACCATGAGAAACGGCGCATTTCTTCTGAGAAATATTACCGCCGCGGTTCACCCGGCGCCGTATCTTGGAAGGAGCTCCATGAGAATCCTTACCGGCCCATGAGACGGCGAAAAGCGGTCGCCCTCCTGATCGAGACTTCGAACGCCTACGCCCGCGGAATCCTCTCCGGCATCATGGCGTACGTCCGCCAGCACAAGCCGTGGTCGATCTATCTGCCGGAACTCGGCCGCGGGGACATTCCGCCCCAGTGGCTCTCGAGGTGGAACGGCGACGGGATCATCGCCCGCATCGAGACGAGGGAGATCGCCCGCGCCGTCGCTCGCACGCGCCTCCCCGTCGTCGACGTGAGCGCGGGGCGCTACATCAAGACGCTGCCGTGGGTCGAGACCGACGACGAGGCGATCGCCCGCGCCGCGGTGGACCACCTCCTCGAGCGCGGCTTCCGCCGGCTCGCCTACTGCGGCGAACCCCGCTTCAACTGGTCGCGCGGGCGGTCGGAGCAGTTCCGCCGCTTGGTCGCGAAGGCGGGCGCGGAGTGCCACGTCTACGAGGCGGCGAGCCCGACCGACCGGCGCGACCTGGCCGCCTGGGTGCTCTCCCTCCCCAAGCCCGTCGGCGTCATGGCCTGCTACGACATCAAGGCGCAGCAACTGCTCGACGTCTGCCGCGAGTTGGGCGTCGCGGTGCCCGAGGAGGTCGCGGTGCTCGGTGTCGACAACGACCCGCTCCTCTGCTCGCTCACGACGCCGCCCCTCTCCAGCGTCATCCCGAACACCCACCGGACGGGCTACGAAGCGGCGGCGCTCCTCGAGCGCCTGATGGGCGGCGACCGCGTTGCTCCCTCGGCCCACCTCATCCCGCCGATCGGGGTCGAGACGCGGCAGTCGACCGACGTGCTGGCGATCGGCGACCGGGACATCGCCGGCGCGGTGCGGTTCATCCGCGAGCACGCCTGCGATGGGGCGACGATCGCCGATCTCCTGAAGGTGGTGCCGCTCTCGCGCCGCGTCCTCGAGGCCCGCTACCGGAAGGCGACGGGGCGGACGCCCCACGAGGATCTCGTCCGCTTCCGCATCGACCGGGTGAAGCAGTTGCTGGCGGAGACGGACCACTCGCTGGAACGGATCGCCGCGCTCGCGGGGTTCGACCATCCGGAGTACATGAGCGTCGCGTTCAAACGCGAAACGATGCAGACCCCCGGGGCCTTCCGCGCCGGCGCGCGAGACAAGCGGTAGAAGTTCAAATCCTTGGCGCGCCCTTCCCCGATTGCTAGACTCGCCCCCTGACCTCAACCCTTTGAAGGAGAACGACCATGAAGTACGGCATGAACATGCTGCTCTGGACCGGCGACGTCACGGGCCCCGAGTTCCCCCCCCTGTTCGGCCGCCTGAAAAAGATGGGCTTCGACTCGATCGAGGTCCCGATCTTCGCTCCCGACGTCGCGAAGCTCACCCAGGTGGCCAAAACGCTCGACGGCCTCGGCCTCGAGCGGACCGCGGTCACCTGCCTGAACGCCGACAACAACCTGATCGGCAGCGACCCCAAGCAGCGGGCGGCCGGCGTGGAGCACCTCAAGAAGGTGATCGACTGCTGCCAGGCGATGGGCGTCAAGAAGCTGGTCGGCCCCATCTACGCGGCGCTCGGCGTCTTCTCGGGCAAGGGCCCGACCCCCGAGGAGTGGGCGTGGGCCGTCGACGGCCTGCGCCAAGCCGCGGAGGTCGCGAAGAAGGCGGACGTCACGCTGGTCGCCGAGTACCTGAACCGCTTCGAGATCTACCTGATCAACTGCGCGGCCGACGCGGCGAAGCTCGTCAAGGACGTGAAGCACCCGAACTTCAAGATGATGTACGACACCTTCCACGCGAACATCGAGGAGAAGAGCATCGCGAAGGCCCTTGAGAGCTGCAAGGACGTCTGCGTGCACGTCCACATCTCCGAGAACGACCGCTCGACGCCCGGCAAGGGCGGGGTCGACTGGGAGGAGTCGTTCAAGGGGCTCAAGAAGATCAAGTACTCCGGCATGCTGGTCATCGAGGCGTTCGGCCAGGGCCTCCCCGAGCTCGCGGCGGCGACCAAGATCTGGCGCCGCATGTTCGAGGACGAGGAGAAGCTCGCGAAGGAAGGGCTGGCGTTCATGAAGAAGATGTGGGGAGGGAAGAAGTAAACCCCAAAACCAAAATCAAAAATCCCAATGAAATCCCAAAGCCCAACTCCCAACAGGGAGAGAAATCAGGGGCGAAGCGGTTGGGATTTGCAGCGCTGAGAACCCGATGTTAATCCGAGGCCGCGGCCTGACCGGCGGTTGGAGGTTGGGATTTTGGGTTTTGGATTTCCCATGAGGGTCCTGGACGCATCGCGGGTCCTCGCCGGACCGTACGCCGCGATGATGCTGGGCGATCTCGGCCACGACGTCATCAAGGTCGAGGCGCCCGGGAGCGGGGACCCGACGCGCGCGTGGGGCCCGCCCTGGCAGGACGGCCAGAGCGCCTACTACCTCAGCATCAACCGCAACAAGCGGAGCCTGACGCTCGACCTCAAGTCGCCCGAGGGCCAGGAGATCTTCCGCAAACTCGCGCAGCGGAGCGACGTCCTGATCGAGAACTTCCATCCCGGCGCCATGGACGGATGGGAGCTCGGGTGGGAGGCGCTTTCGAAGCTCAACCCGCGGCTCGTCTACTGCTCGATCACCGGCTACGGGCAGACGGGCCCGTGGAAGGACCGGCCCGCGTACGATCTCGCGCTCCAGGCGGAGGCGGGCTGGATGAGCATCACGGGCGAGGCGGGCGCGCCGCCGGTGCGGGTGGGCGTCGCCGTCATCGACCTCTTCACCGCCCACTTCGCCGTCCAGCAGATCCTCTCGGCGCTCCTCGAACGCGAACGGACGGGCGCCGGGAAGCGCCTCGACGTGTCGATGCTCGACTCCGCGATCGCCTCGCTCACCTACATGGCCCAGAACGTCCGCGCCACGGGCGAGCCGCCGGGACGGATGGGGTCGCGCCATCCCTCGATCGTCCCCTACCAGGCGTTCCAGGCGAGGGACGGCTGGTTCGTGGCGGCCGTGGGGAGCCCGCCGATCTGGGAGCGGTTCTGCCCGGCGATCGGCCTGCCCGATCTGCTGACGCACCCGGACTTCCGGGACAACCCGCTCCGGGTGAAGCATCGGGCGCTGCTCGAGGCGCTGCTTACAAAAGTGTTCGCCGCGCGTCCGGTCGCGGAGTGGGTGGCGCTGCTGACGGAGCACGACATCCCGGCGGCGCCGGTGAACGATCTCCGCACGGCCCTCGAGCTGCCGTCGCGGCCCGCGTCGGTGCGGCTTCCTCCGCCGCGGCTGGGGGAACACACGGAAGAGATTCTCGCTGAACTGGGTCGCGCCGCCCCCGACGTGGAATCATGATCTAGCGCACTCGAATCGGGCCCCTAATGCGGTTTAGTTCATTTCGGACAGGCTGATCTTTGTTGACACTATGGGCGACAGGGCCCATAATCTGCCCCCAAC
Source organism: uncultured Planctomycetales bacterium (assembly GCA_964604905.1). Lineage (GTDB taxonomy): Bacteria > Planctomycetota > MHYJ01 > MHYJ01 > JACPRB01 > JACQFK01. The sequence goes on along the minus strand of CAZSCC010000342.1, from coordinate 13,600 downwards.
ATCTCGGAGTTGGGCATCGGTCGAGGGGGAGGTTCACAGGGTCTTAACCAGTTCCATCAAGACGCTGATTTTGGAGGTCCAAGATGACTGACGTGAACGCAAGTCCCGGGGGCAGCCCGGCGGCAAGCCAGAAGGCGTTGTTCTGGGGATGCTTCATCGCCCTGGTCACCACCGCCTTCGGATTCATCACCCGCCTGTTCCTGATCGGAACCTGGGCGGGCGAATTCAAGCTCGACCCCGCGCAGGCGGGGCGGCTGGCCGGCATCGGCATCTGGCCGTTCGCCGTCAGCATCATCGCGTTCAGCCTGTTCATCGACAGGATCGGATACAAGGTCGCCATGATCATGGCGTTCGTGGGACACATTATCTGGACCATCATGGGCGTAAGCGCCTACTTCGTATCCCACGGAAGCAATCCCGACACAAAGATGGCGTACGATCTGCTCTACTGGGGCAGCCTCATCCTCGGCCTCGCGAACGGCACCGTGGAGGCCTTCATCAATCCGGTCGTCGCCACGATGTTCAGCAAGGAGAAGACCAAATGGCTGAACATCCTCCATGCCGGCTGGCCGGGAGGGCTCGTGATCGCGGGCATGACCGTCATCTTCATGGGCGACGTCAAGTGGGGCATCAAGATCGGAATCATCGGCCTGCCCGCCATCGTCTACTTCCTGATCCTGATCGGCCAGAAGTTCCCCGTCCAGGAGCGCGTCACGCAGGGCGTCTCGACCAAGGAAATGCTCTCGGAATTCGGCGTCCTGGGCGCCGCCATCGTAGGCGTCCTCGTCACGCTCCAGCTGATGGACTTCTTCGGAGGCGGCTCGAAGGTCCTGTTCATCCTCATCGGCCTGGCCATCGTCGCCGGCTTCGGCGCGTACACAAAGGCCCTTGGACGCCCGCTCATGTTCTTCCTGGTGCTGGTGATGATCCCGCTGGCCACGACCGAGATCGGCACCGACGGCTGGATCACGAGCATCATGGAGGGTGTGGCCAAGGACAAATTCCACCCGGGCTGGATCCTGGTCTACACCTCGGTGATCATGATGGTCCTCCGCTTCTTCGCCGGACCGATCGTCCACAAGCTCTCTCCGCTCGGGCTGCTCACCGTCAGCTCGGTCCTGGCGATCGTGGGGCTCCTGCTCCTCTCGTCCGCCGTGGGCGCGATGATCTTCATCGCAGCGACCCTGTACGCCCTCGGAAAGACGTTCTTCTGGCCGACGATGCTGGGGGTCGTGTCCGAGCAGACGCCCAAGGGCGGCGCCCTGACCCTGAACGCGATCAGCGGCCTCGGGATGCTGGCGGTCGGGACCCTCGGCTTCCCCTACATCGGCGCGCTCCAGGCGGACATGCAGATCCAGGCCGTCGTGGCGACCGATGCGGCCAAGAAGGCCCCCGGGCTCGTCGAGAACGGCCAGCTGACCGCCGTGGAGAACAAGAGCATCTACGAGGTCATCAAGTACAAGGCCATCGACGACGCCAAGCTCAGCGCGGCGATCGCCAAGATGCCCGCGGCAGATCAGAAGGACGCGACGGACAAGATGAACAGCGCCCGCGGAGCGAGCAACCAGGGCGCCTTGGGCAACATGGTGCTCTTCCCCTCGATCATGCTGGCCTGCTACGTCATTCTGCTGCTCTACTTCAAGTCGAAGGGCGGATACAAGCCCGTCGAGCTCGGGAGCACGCCCGCCGGCCCGTAACCGGGAGCGATTCAACCAGAGACCCAAGAACGGGCGCGTGAAGAACGCGCCTGTTTTTGTTTGGGCCGGGGTTCCGGGAACGAATCCTTTGACAGTCCCCGGGGACCGGCCCATAATCCTGCGATTCATCCCGGGCCGGGCCTCGCGGACCCGGACGCGTGACGCCCCTTTTACGGAGCCACCGGCATGGTGAACAGGAACCGTCTGCTATGGGCCGGCTTCATGGCCATCTTCGCGGCGGGCGTGGGATTCGCCATCCGAGGCGGAATTGTCGACAACTGGGGAGCCGAGTTCGGGTTCACGGCCACTCAGCTCGGCAGTATCCAGGCCGCCAGCTTCACCAGCTTCTGCTTCGGGATCATCCTCGGCGGCGTCATCGCAGACAAGATCGGCTACGGCAAGCTCGTCTTCGCCGCCTTCCTGTTCCACATCCTATCCGCGGTCGTCACCTTCGCGGTGAGCCCCTCCATGTCCAAGGACACCGCGTACCTGACCCTCTGGTGGGGCATGTTCCTTTTCGGCTTCGCCAACGGCACTCTCGAGGCGGTCGTCAACCCTGTGGTCGCCACCCTCTTCCCCGAGAACCGCACCCACTACCTGAACATCCTCCACGCCAGCTGGCCGGGAGGGATGATCCTGGGGGCGATCGCAGGGTGGATCCTCGACGACGCCATGCAGGTCCACTGGAAAGTCCAGCTCAGCCTCTACCTCATCCCCACCGTCCTCTACGGCTTCATGTTCATGGGTCAGAAGCAGCCCACGTCCGAGGCCTCCGAGAAGGGCCTGAGCCTCGGCGACATGTTCAAGGACGTCGGCCTCCTGGGGGCCGCCGTGGCGTGCTTCCTTCTGGCGCTCTTCTTCGGCGGGAACGTGTTCGGCGCATTCATGTCCGGAAACACCCCGACCATCCTGGGGTTTGTCACGGCCGGCGCGCTCCTCGGGATCGTAGGGGTCATGACCAAGTTCTCGCTGGGCTCGGTCCTCCTCTTCGTCCTCTTCGTCGCCCACATGCTGGTCGGGGCCGTCGAGCTCGGCACCGACGGCTGGATCCAGAACATCACCGGCAACCTGCTGACCTCCGAGCAGGGAAAAGCGCTCTTCATCTGGACCAACATCATCATGTTCTCACTCCGGTTCTGCGCCCACTTCATCGAGAAGCGGCTCGGACTATCGCCCGTGGGGATCCTTCTCACCTGCGCGGTCCTGGCGGTCGTCGGGCTCTTCATGGCCAGCCGGATCGACTCGTTCGGCTTCGCGATGGTGGCGCTGGGCGTGTACGCGGTCGGCAAGACCTTCTACTGGCCCACCCAGCTCGCCGTCATCGGCGACCGGTTCCCGCGCACGGGTGCCGTCGCCATCAGCATGACGGCCGGCATCGGCATGCTCTCCGCGGGCCTGATCGGCGCCGTCGGGCTTGGATATGCCAAGGACCGGTTCGCCAGCGAGGCCCTGCAGAAGGCGGACCCCATTCTTTTCGGCCAGATGAAGGCCGACAAGCCCGGCAAGTTCCTCTTCTTCAGCGAGGTCACCGGCCTTGACGGCAAGAAGGTCGGCGACGTCAACGACCGCCTCGAAGCGAAGCGGAAGGAACTGGCCAAGGACAAGGTGACCGATCCCAAGGCGGCGTACGAGAAGATCGATCCCAAGGACCGCACGGTCCTCGAGTCCAACATCAAGGGCGACCGGAATACGCTGGTCGCGGATGCCTTCATCCCGGCCATGATGGCGGTGCTCTACCTGGGGATCCTGCTCTATTTCAAGAAGATCGGCGGGTACTCGCGGGTCGCCATGGAACCCGCGACCCCGGCTCCGCCGGAATCCAAAGGGACATCCTAGACGGATCCATTGAACTTGTAACGGGCGCGTGGAGGACACGCGCCCGTTTTTATTTCTACTCCACCCGGCCCGCGGGGCGCATGCCCGAGCCCGTGCGGCCCGCGAGCGCGTCGCCGAGGTCCGCGCGCGCCTGCTCCATCAGCGCCTCAAGACGCAGGATGACGTCGGGATTCGCGGACGAGCGATCGCGCGTCTCGCCCGGATCGGTCCGGAGATCGTAGAGGACGCGCGGCGTCCGCTCGACCCGGTAGCCATGCCGGCTCGCGATCCCGCGGATCCCCGACGCGTCCATCCCGAGCGGCTTCATGTTCTCGAAGTCCGCGGGCTTGCCGTCCGACCGCGCCGGACCCGCCGGAGTCAGGTAGTCGTGCGGGACGTGCAGCTTCCAGCCGCCGCTCCGCACCGCCTGGAGCTCCTCGCCCGCATAGAAAAAGAGCGCCTGGTGGGGGCTCTTCCCGCCGCCCGTGAGCACCGGCCCTATGTCCCGCCCGTCGATCGGAAGCGTCGGGAGCGGCGCGCCGATCAGCCGCGCGATCGTCGGCAGGAGGTCGATCGACATCACCGGCTCGCCGCTCGCACCCCCCGCCGGGATCCGCCCCGGCCAGCGCGCGATGAAGGGCGAACGCATCCCGCCGTCCCACGTCGTCAGCTTCCCCTCGCGCAGCGGCTCCGCCCGCCCCGCGTGGGTCCCGTAGGAGAGGAAGGGGCCGTTGTCCGAGAAGAAGAGGACGAGCGTGCGATCGTCCACGCCGTTCGCCTTGAGCGAGGCCAGGATCTCCCCCACCGACGCGTCCAGCTCCTCGACGACGTCGCCGTAGAGGCCGCGCTCCGAGCGGCCGCGGAAGGCCTCCGACGCGAAGATCGGGACGTGGGGCATGATGTGGGGGACGTAGAGGAAGAACGGGCGTTCGCGGTTCTTCCCGATGAACCGGACCGCGTGGTCCGTGATCCGCCGCGTGAAGGTCCGCTGGTCGGGATCCCGCTCGACCACCGTCTCGTTCTCGTAGAGCGGCAGCGGCGGCAGGCCGCGCATCGTCGGGTGGAGCGGGCCGTTGTCGTTCGAGTAGGGGAGGCCGAAGAACTCGTCGAAGCCGTTCCGCATCGGGTGGAACTTCGGCGCCGTGCCGAGGTGCCACTTCCCGTGGATCGCCGTCGCATACCCGCGCGCCCTGCAGAGCTCGGGGAGCAGGAGCTCGTCCTCATGGATTCCCGTCGTGCTCTGGTGGTTGAGCGCGCCCTGGAGCCCGACGCGGTTGGGGTAGCAGCCCGTCATGAGCGCGGCCCGCGACGCGGTGCAGACCGCCTGCGCCACGTAGAAGTCGGTCAGCCGGATCCCCTCGCGCGCCATCCGGTCGAGGCTCGGCGTCCGCACGCCCTTCCCGCCGAAGCACCCCACGTCGGCATAGCCGAGGTCGTCGGCGAGGATAAGGACGATGTTGAGAGGTGAAGCAACCAGACGAATCCCGTCCGTACAGGAGAGGATCAGGGTAAGAAGTGACGTGAGGGCGACTCTCACGATCTCCTCTTCCGATGGCGCCTGGGCCGCAGGAGATCCTTTCGGACCACTTCCCACGGGATCGGCTTCACCTTGCCCGAGCCAAGCTCCTCAAGCCGACGCTTGATCTCATCGGCCCATGCCGACTCGACGCTCGATCTCGGCTTCTTCTTCACCGGGTCCGACTATATCGCCAGACTTCAGCCGGGAAAAGCGCTATCTCGCCCCCAGCCCCAGCAGCACTGCGCCGACCACCACCACCTCCTCGCCCAGCGCCGAAGGGACGATCTCGTACCGGCCGGCGAAAGGCTTGAAGCCGAACTCGGCCGCCTTCGCGCGCAGCGGCTCCCAAAGGAGCGGGCCCATCAAGGACACCCCGCCGCCCAGGATCACCCGCTCGGGATGGAGCAGCGTCACCACGTTGGAGATCCCGATCGCCAGCGCCCCCGCCGATTCGGCGAGCAGAGCCTTCGCCGAAGCGTCCCCCTGCTCCGCCGCGGCGTGGACCGACTCCGCCGTCCCGCCGCCGCGCTTCCCGATCGACCAGCCGCTCGCCACGAGCTCCAGCTTCTCGGGTTTCCCCGTCCGCGGGTCCGGCACCCACGTGTGGCCGATCTCGCCGGCCCCCAGGCCCTGCCCCTCGTCGATCTTCCCGTCCACCACCAGGCCGCCGCCGATGCCGCTCCCGATCGTGATGTAGAAGATCCGGCGGAAGCCCTTCCCCGCCCCCCGCATCGCCTCCGCGTAGGCCGCGGTCTTCGCGTCGTTCTGGAGCGTCACCGGCACGCCTCTCAGGTCCCGCAGCCAGTCCCTGATGGGAAAGCCAGACCAGCCATCGATCTGGTGCGAAACGAGGATGCGCCCGTTCTTCGAGTCGACCGGACCGCCGAAGCCGACGCCGATCCCCGTGAGGGCCGACGCCGCGACGCCCGCCTTCGCGAGGGTCTCGTCGATCAGCGACGGGAGCTGCTCGCGGATCCCCTCGCCGCCGCGCGCGGGATCGACCGGGCGACGGACGAGCGCGAGGAGGCGGTCCTCCTTGAGCCCGACCCCCGCCTGCAGCTTGGTCCCGCCGATCTCGATGCCGAGCGCGAGGCTCATGCCACGGTCTTGAACTTCTCGTAGAGCGTGTCGAGCAGATAGTGGAAGAGGACCATGTGGACCGACTCCACCACGCCCATGTTGTGCGAGGGCACGTGGACGCCGTGGTGGCACATCTTCCGGAGCTTGCCGCCGTCGTACCCGGTGATGCCGACGGTCTTGAGGCCGTTGGCGTTGGCCCACTCGACCGCCTTCAGCACGTTGGCGCTGTTGCCCGAACCGCTGATCGAGAGGAGGAGCGCGCCCGGCTGGGCGAAATTCTTGAGCTGCTCGACGAAGACCCGGTCGTAGCCCAGATCATTCCCGTACGCCAGGATGTAGGGCGTATTGTCGGTCAGGCTCATCACCTTGAGCCGCTTCTGCGTGTCGAAGTTGTGGAGCGTCCCCTTGCCCAGGTCCTCGCACAGGTGGGACGCGTTGGCGCCGGAGCCGCCGTTCCCGATGATGAAGACGAACTGGTTGTCGCGGTAGGCGTCGGCGATGAGGGTGACCAGGGTCTCGACCTCCTTGGGGTCGACCTTCTTCAGGAGCGCGCTGAAGTCGTCCAGATACGAGCCGAGTCCCGCGGGTGCGGCTGTCTGCATAGGCCCTCCGATGAGGGCCCTACTATAGTATGTCTCCGGAGGCGGGGCAACCCCGAACGGCGCCGGCGCGTACCGTAGGTGACATGACGGTTGCACTCCTCCTCCTCGCCCTTCAGCAGCCGCCCGACGCGGCGGGGATCGAGTTCTTCGAGAAGAAGGTCCGCCCCGTCCTCATCGACCGCTGCTTCTCCTGCCACAGCGCGGGCGCCAAGAAGGTGAAGGGCGGCCTCCTCCTGGACACGCGCGAGGCGACCCTGAAGGGCGGTGAGACCGGCCCCGCGATCGTGCCCGGACATCCCGAGAAGAGCCTCCTCGTCAAGGCCGTCCGCTACGCCAACGAAAACCTCCAGATGCCCCCCAAGGAGAAGCTCTCCGACGAGGAGATCGCCGCGCTCGAGGAGTGGGTGAAGCGCGGCGCGCCCGATCCGCGCACCGCCGCCCCCCCGAAGAAGCCCGCGATCGATCCCCGGGCCTTCTGGTCGTTCCAGGCCCCGAAGGACCGGCCCGGCTCGATCGACGACTTCGTCCGGGCGAAGCTGGCCGAGAAGGGCCTCAAGCCGTCGCCTCCCGCCGACAAGCGCACCCTCCTCCGCCGCGCCACGTTCGACCTGACGGGACTCCCGCCCACCGCCGATGAGACCGACGCCTTCCTTGCCGACGGGTCGCCCGAAGCGTTCGCGAAGATCGTCGATCGCCTCCTCGCCTCGCCCCGCTACGGCGAGCGCTGGGGGCGCCACTGGCTGGACGTCGCCCGCTATGCCGACACGAAGGGCGACGTCGACCGGGAAGACCGTCGCTACCCGTACGCCTGGACCTATCGCGACTGGGTCATCCGGGCGCTGAACGAGGACCTGCCGTTCGACCGCTTCATCACGTCGCAGATCGCCGCCGACCGGATCGCCCTGGACGGGAACCGCGCGGCGCTGGGGTTCCTGACGGTCGGCCGCCGGTTCAACAACAACGTCCACGACATCATCGACGACCGCATCGACGTCCTCATGCGCGGCCTGCAGGGGCTCACGCTGGGCTGCGCCCGGTGCCACGACCACAAGTACGACCCGCTCCCGACGAAGGACTACTACTCGCTCTACGGCGTCTTCGCGAGCTCCCAGGAGCCCAAGGTCTATCCGCTTCTCGCCCAGCCGGAGACGAACGAGGCGAGCCTCGCCTATCGGAAGGAGCTCGCCGTCCGCGAAGGCGAGGTGAGCCGGTTCCTCGAGGGCGTCCACGCGCGGGTCGCCGCCGAGATCCGGACGCCCGCCTCGATCGCGGAGCACCTGCTCGCCCTCGCGGAGGCGGTCGGCCTTGCAGACAAGGAGCTCCGCCCCATCGCCCAGCGCCACCAGATCAAGGAGCTGACCCTCCGGCGGTGGCGGGCTTGGCTCAAGGAGGATTCCGGCTGGCTCGCGCTCGCGGCGCTCTCAGAGAAGGAGTTCGCCGCGCGGGCCCCGGCGGCCGTCGCCGGGATCCGGGACCCGGCGCTCCGGGAGTGGATGGCCGAGGCGCCGGCGACGCTCCGCGACGCGGCGGCGCGCTACGCCCAGGCCTTCTCCCTCCGCGAGGACCTCCCCACGGTCGAGCTCAAGGAGGTCGAGGAGGTCTGGAGCCCCAAGGAGCGCGACAAGACACGCGACCTCCAGAAGAAGATCAACGAGCTCGAGGCCACCCACCCCGGGGCGCCTCCCCGCGCGATGGTCCTCGAGGACAGGCCCCAGCCCGTCGAGCCCGCCGTCTTCATCCGGGGGAACGCGGGGCAGCGGGGGGAGAAAGTGCCGCGCAAGTTCCTCACGCTCTTCTCGTCCGAGCCCTTCAAGGACGGGAGCGGCCGCCTCGAACTCGCCCGGGCGATCGCCTCGAAGGAGAACCCGCTGACCGCGCGCGTGATCGTCAACCGTCTCTGGCACTGGCACTTCGGCCAGGGGATCGTCCCGACGCCGAGCGACTTCGGCACGCGCGGCGACCCCCCGTCCCATCCGGAACTCCTCGACGCGCTCGCGGTCCGGTTCATGGATGGAGGTTGGTCCCTGAAGAAGCTCCATCGGACCCTCATGCTCTCGGAGACCTACCGGCAGTCGAGCGCCGACGATGCGGCGGCGCGGGCGATCGACCCGGGGAACGCGCTCCTCTGGAGGATGAACCGCGAGCGGCTCGACCTCGAGGCCCTGCGCGACTCGATCCTGGCCGTCACGGGACAGCTCGACCCCTCGATGGGAGGCCGATCGAACGATCTCTCGGCGCAGCCGTTCACGCGGCGGCGCACGGTCTACGGCCTGATCGACCGCCAGAACCTGCCGGGGATGTTCCGCACGTTCGACTTCGCGAGTCCGGACATTTCGAACCCCCAGAGGTACATCACGACCGTGCCGCAGCAGGCGCTCTTCCTGATGAACAACCCCTTCGTGGCCGAGCAGGCGCGCCAGCTCGCAAGCCGCGACGATGTGGCCAGCGAGGCCGATGCGGGCCGCCGCGTGCAGCGACTCCACCGGATCGTGTACGGCCGCGACGCGGCGGCGGAGGAGGTCGCGCGGGCGCTCCGGTTCCTGGGTCCCGAGGCCGCGACGCCTACCGTCGCCTGGCAGTACGGCTTCGGCGAGTACGACGCCGCGTCGCAGAAGGTGAAGAGCTTCACGGCGATGGCGAGCTTCACCGGGGGAGCGTGGCAGTCCGACCCGAAGGCGAGCGCCATGGCGCTCACCGCCGCGGGGGGCCGCCCCGGCAAGGGCCCGCAGCAGGCGGTGATCCGCCGGTGGGTGGCGCCGCGGGACGGGACGGCGACGATCGCGGGGCCGCTCGGCCATCACGAGAAGCAGGGGGACGGCGTCGAGGCGCGGATCGTCTCCGGCCGCTCGGGCGAGATCGCCCGCTGGACGCTCGTCCGCCTCGAGGCGGAGGCGAAGATCTCGGGCCTCGAGGTGAAGCGGGGGGAGACGATTGATTTCGTGGTCGACGGCCGGGGCAACCCGGACGCGGACGCCTTCGCCTGGTCGCCGCTGATCCGCATGGAGAAGGACGAGTGGAGCGCGGCCAAGGACTTTGCCGGCCCCGCGGCCACGGTCGGCGTCTGGGAGCAATACGTGCAGGTGCTCCTCCTGAGCAACGAGTTCGCGTTTCTGGATTGAGGACCTTATGGAATTCCTGACGCGCCGCGAGCTCCTGGGCCGCTGCACCGCCGGGTTCGGCGGACTCGCCTTCGCGCATCTGATGGGGCAGGCGCTCCGCGCGGACGAGACGTCGCTGGCGCACCCCCTGGTGCCCCGGGCGCCCCACTTCGCGCCGCGGGCGAAGCGGGTCATCCACCTCTTCATGAACGGCGGGCCGTCGCAGGTCGACACCTTCGACCCAAAGCCGCTGCTCGCGAAGCACGCGGGGCAGCTGCTGCCCAAGGAGAACCATCTCAAGACCGAGAACCCGACCGGGAAGGCGCTGCCGTCCCCGTTCAAGTTCCGGAAGTGCGGGCAGAGCGGGATCGAGGTGAGCGAGATCTACCCGAAATTCGGCGAGTGCATCGACGAGATCTGCCTGATCCGATCGATGCAGACCGACACGCCCAACCACGCGCTGGGCCTCATGATGATGAACACCGGCGAGCCGCGGCAGGTCCGCCCGTCGGTGGGATCGTGGGTGACGTACGGCCTGGGGACGATGAACCAGAATCTTCCGGGCTTCATCGCCCTCTGCCCGGGCGGACTTCCCTACCACGACTCGCAGAACTGGCAGGCTGGGTTCCTGCCGGGCGTCTTCCAGGGCACCCACATCGACACGAAGCACACCGAGATCGAGAAGCTGGTCGAGAACATCAAGAACGCCCGGCTCACCCTCCCTCAGCAGCGCAAGCAGCTCGATCTCCTGCTGGAACTCAACCAGAAGCACCAGGAGAAGCGGCGCGAGGAGGAGGGGATCGAGGCCCGCCTCCAGTCGTTCGAGATGGCCTACCGCATGCAGGTGGACGCGGTGGAGGCGTTCGACCTTTCCCGCGAACCCAAGCACGTCCACGACCTCTACGGGACCTCGACGCCGCAGGGCCGTCAGATGCTGATCGCGCGGCGGCTTCTCGAGCACGGCGTCCGGTTCGTCCAGGTGTGGACGGGCGCCGGGCTCCCGTGGGACTGCCACGAGGAGAACGAGTCGACCCACCGGAAGCTCGGGCGCGAGACCGACCAGCCGATCGCGGCCCTGCTGCGCGACCTCAAGCAGCGGGGGATGCTGGAGGACACGCTGGTCCTCTGGGGCGGCGAGTTCGGGCGGACGCCGACGATCGACCTCATCGACCCCGCGAACCCCGGCAAGCTCAACGGCCGCGACCACGACCACCACGGCTTCACGATGTGGCTGGCCGGCGGCGGGGTGAAGGCCGGCCACGTCCACGGCCGCACCGACGACTTCGGCTACGGCGCGGTCGAGGGCAAGGTCCACGTCCACGACCTGCACGCGACGATGCTGCACCTGCTCGGCTTCGACCACGAGAGGCTCACGTACCGCTACGCGGGCCGCGACTTCCGCCTCACCGACGTGCACGGCAACGTGGTGCAGGAAATTCTGGCGTAGGCGGCAGGAGCGACGCATAATCGGCCCACGCCATGAAAGCCCTTGTCTACACCGGACCCGGCAAGGTCGAGATCCAGGACGTGGCCCGGCCGGCCGTCCAGCCCGGCGAGGTCCTCCTCCGCAACCACTCCAGCGGCATCTGCGGTTCGGACATCCACGGGTTCCTGGGCCACAGCGAGCGCCGCAAACCCGGCCTCATCCTGGGCCACGAGACCATCGCCACAATCGAGGAAGTCCACCCGTCCGTCACCGCGTGGAAGCCCGGCCAGAAGGTGATCGTCAACCCGCTCATGACCTGCGGCGCGTGCGCGGCGTGCCTCGCCGGAAAGCAGAACCTCTGCGCGAACTGGAAGGTGCTCGGCCTCGACCGCGTCCACGGCACGTACGCCGAGTTCACCGCGATCCCGACGGGCAGCCTCTACCCCGCCCCCGCCGGGGTGAGCGACGAGGAGGCGGTCCTCACCGAGCCGCTCGCCAATGTCGTCCACTTCTTCCGAATCTCGATGACCGAGGTCCCCGACTCGCTCACGATCCTGGGCGCAGGGCCGATCGGCATCCTCGCCCTCCTCATGGCCAAGCTCCGCGGCATCGCCCGCGTGGTCATGGTCGACACGAACGAGGAACGGCTCGCGGTGGCAAAGAAGCTGCGCGCAGACCACGTGATCGCCGCCGGCAAGGAGGACGCGGTAGAGGCGGTGCGCCGCTGGAGCGACGGCGGGACCGACTTCGTGATCGAGACGGCCGGGATTTCCGCCACGCGGCGGCAGGCGGTGAACTGCGCGCGACGCGGCGGCCGGCTCCTCTTCATCGGCATGACCGAAAACGACTCGCCGCTCCCGTGGATCGAGATGATCCGCGACGAGAAAAGCGTCTTCACGACCTTCTGCTACACGCCGAAGGACTTCCTGACGTCGCTGCGGCTCATCGAGTCGCGCCAGATCGACCTGCGGCCGTGGACGGAGACGCGGCCGATGGCCGACGGCCAGGCGGGGTTCGACAAGATCGCGCACCACCCGGGGGCGACCCTCAAGATGGTCTTCAAGGTCTGACCCGATGGACGCCACGACCGCGACCGCGACCGCGCCGACCCGCGCCCGCTTCGGAGTGATCTGGTTCGGCGTCACGCTCGCGGTCGTGCAGTACATCGACCGCGTCTGCATCTCCCAGGCCGCGGGCGCGATCCAGACCGACCTCAGCCTGACCAAGGAGCAGATGGGCTGGGTCTTCAGCGCTTTCACGCTCGCTTATGCGCTCTTCGAGATCCCCACCGGCTGGATGGGCGATCGATTCGGCACCCGCAAGACCCTCCTCCGCGTGGTCCTCTGGTGGTCTTTCTTCACCGCGGCCACGGGGTTGGTCTGGAGCCGGTGGTCGCTCATCGTCACTCGGTTCCTGTTCGGGATCGGCGAGGCGGGATGCTTCCCGAACCTGACCCGCGCGTTCGCCACGTGGCTGCGGCCCGAGGAGAAGGCGCGCGCCATGGGGGTCCTCTGGCTTTGCGCCCGGTGGGGCGGTGCCATCACGCCATTCCTCGTGGCCCTCGTGCTCAAGGTCATCTCCTGGCGGGTCACGTTCGGCCTCTTCGGGCTGCTCGGGGTCATCTGGGCCTTCTTCTTCTACCGCTGGTATCGGGACGAGCCCAGGGAGCATCCCCAGGTCAACGACGCCGAGAAGGCGCTCCTTGCCGGGAACCCGCCGGTCGCCCGCCACGATGCGGTCCCGTGGGACCGATACCTCCGGGCGCGGACCACCTGGCTGCTCTGGGGCCAGTACTTCTGCCTGAGCTGGTGCTGGTATCTCTACGTCACGTGGCTGCCCACTTATCTCCGGGAGACCTTCCCGGCGCTGGGGGACATCCAGCGCGCGCTCCTGGCCGGCATCCCGCTCTTCGCCGGAGGCTTCGGGAACCTCGTCTCGGGATTCCTCACGGCCGCGCTGACAAAGCGCCTGGGAAGCCTCGCCCGCGCCCGACGGACGCTCGCCTGCGCGGGGTTCGGGATGGCGGGAATCGTCTTCCTGCTTCCCGCCCGACTGGACAACGCCATCCTCGTCATGGTCGCCATGGGCGTCGCCAGCTTCCTGGGCGACCTTTCCATGCCCTGCTCCTGGGGCGCCTGCATGGACGTGGGTGGAAAGTTCGCCGGCACTTTCTCCGGAAGCATGAACATGATGGGAAATCTGGGCGGCGCAATCAGCTCCGTCGTCGTGGGCTACATGGTCGGCTCCACCAAGAACTGGGCGCCCGCCTTCGACCTCTCGGCCGGGATCTTCATCCTGGGCGCGATCTGCTGGCTCTTCATCGATCCCGTCACGCCCCTGGGGGACGAGAAGAAGGCGTGACC
>CAZSCC010000341.1:0-13763 GCA_964604905.1 uncultured Planctomycetales bacterium | reverse complement strand
CGAGCTCATGGGGGGGAAGGGGAGGGTGGTCGCGGTCGACCTCCCCGACCGGATCGATCTCGTCGCCCAGTCGGCGAAGCGGCTGGGGCTCGAGAACATCGAGTGCGTGGCGGGCGACGGCGCGACGATCGCCTTCAAGGAGCCGTTCGACGCGATCCTGGTCGACGCCCCCTGTTCGAACACGGGCGTGCTGGCCCGCCGGCCCGACGTGCGGTGGCGCCTGAAGGAGAAGGAGATCGAGGGGGCGGTCGCGATCCAGCGCCGGCTGCTCGAGAACGCCGCGCGCCTCGTGGCGCCCCGCGGCCGGATCGTCTACTCGACCTGCAGCCTCGAGCCCGAGGAGAATCGCATCGATCTGGAGGGCTTCCGCGTCGTCCGTGAGGAGCTGACGCTCCCCACCGATCGCCACTCCGGCGGCTATCAGGGGCTGGCGCGGCGCGAGAGCGCGGGCCCGTAGGGTATCCTTCTCCCCGGGTCTCGCAGGAAGGAGTCCGGTCATGAGGTTCCTCATTCCCCTGTCGGCGATCCTCTCCTTGGCCGGTACCGGTTGCGGTCGCTCTGAGGCGGAGTCCTGGAAGGAGAAATTCCTGAAGGAGATCAACTACCACTACCAGACCCAGCAGATCAAGAACGCGGAGATCGTGGCGCGGGAGATCGAGATCGTGAACCTGAAGGGACAGATCGGCACCCTGACGGACCGGATCGGCGCGCTCGAGAAGGACCTGGAGGCCGCGAAGGGGAAGCCCCGGGGCCCCCGTAAGGCGATCCAGGCGAAGGTCACCGCGGTCGCCCCCGAGATCCACCTGGCCGTCCTTTCGGTGGGCGACCAGGACGGGGTCCAGGTCGGCGACGAATTCCTGATCCTGCGGGGGGAGGAGCGGATCGCCCGGATCGTGATCGACCGCCTGGACCGCAAGTGGTGTGCGGGGAAGCTGAGCGACGTCAAATCCGAGCCGCGCGTGGCGGACGACGCGAGCAACGCGGCCCTGCTGCCCAACTGTTCATCTGGACACCCGGTGCCCAGATGAACAGTTGGAGGCCTATTTCTTCACGGCCGCCTTGAAGAGCTCCTCGATCTGGGCGTCGGTCAGCTTCTCCTCGCCCTTCTCGCAGATGACCAGGGCCTTGCCGGCCGCCGTCACGTAGACCACCTCCGTGCCCAGCTTGAGCGCCTCGATCAGCTTGGGCTCCTTCTCGATCAGCTTGAAGTAGGCCTCGCCGCCGAACTTGACGGAGGTCACCGCGTTCTCCGCCTCGAACCGCTCGTCCACCCACATGTCGCGGTAGAGGTAGAAGCGAGTCCCGGCGGCCTTGCGCGAAGCGGCGGCCCGCCCGCCGCCCGCCTTGTCCGCCTCCTTGAGCTGCCGGAGGGCCATCGCGGCCTCGACCCCGGCCCTCCCGTCCTTCGACTTGAACCCCTCGGCCAGGCTCCGGTCGCGCAGCTCGTTCTCGCGCCGGGCGGCGTCGGGCTTGGGGGCCTCGGCGGCCGGGTTTCGCGCCGCCGTCGTCGCGGGCGCGGGAGCGAGGGCTTCGAGCTTCTTCTCCAGCGCATCGTGCGTCTTGCCGCCGCCGGCGCCCGTCTCCTTCCCGCGGAACCTGCCCGTCGGGTCGTTCGCCGCGCCCATCTGCGCCTGGTTCTCCAGGATCAGCGTGCTCGTGTAGGGCGTCTGGATGCCGTACTCCTTCGAGAGCCGGATCACGTCGTCGACCAGCTCCTTCGTCTCGCCCTGCAGGCGGATCTGGTCGAGCAGGTCGCCGATCCGGCGCTGCGCCCAGAGGAGCTCGATGAAGGCGTACCGCGACTCGGCGGCCGCGAACTTCCCCTCGTACGTGAACGTCTCGGTCTTCCCGTTCACCCGGCCCCCGAGCTGGAGCGCGATGTCGCCCTCGCCCGTGTAGCGGCCGAGGATGACCAGCTGGCTCCCGGCATAGAGGTCCGGCATCCGCCGGGGCTGCAGGTTGACGAGCTGGACCTTGTCGCCCAGCGCCTTGAGGTCGAGGCCCGTCAGGACCGGCTGGGACGCCTTGTTCGCGAACGCCGCGACCTTGGTCGCGATGTCCTCCTCGGGCCGGACGTACTCGCTCACGCCACCCGCGAGCGAGGCCATCGCGTCCAGCAGGTACGTGTCCACGTCGTAGCCCACGCCCCACGAGAAGAGCCGGAGCGAGTCGGCGCCCCGCTCGGCGCGCGCCTTCTCGACCTTGGCCAGCAGCTTCCGCGACTCGGTCGTCTCGCCCATCGTGGGCTTGCCATCGGTCATGAAAATGATGAAGCCGGGCCGCTCGGGGTCCTTGGGCATCGTGGCGAGCGCCGCGTCGATCGCGCCGGCGATGTCAGTCCCGCCCTGCGCGATCAGCGTGTCGGCGTACTTCACCGCGCCCTCGCGTCGCTCCTTCGCGGAGACGAGGCCCTTCTGCCACGTGTCGGCGTAGCTCGAGAACTGCACGATGTTGAACCGGTCGCCGTCGTTCAGCTTCGCGACGAGATACTTGAGCGCGCTGCGGGCCTGCTTGATCTTCTCGCCCGCCATGCTGCCGGACGTGTCGACCACGAAGACGACGTCGCGGAGCACGATCCGTTCCGCCTGGAGCTTGCTCTTGGGCGCGACCAGCATCATGAAGTAGCCCGGGTCCTTCGGGTCGGGCCGGTAGGTCACCAGGTTGAGCGCGACGTCCTTGTCGCTCACCGCATAGTAGAGCTGGAAGTCCTTCTCGAGCGTCGCGTGGCGCTGGGTGAAGGCCACGCGCGCCTCGTTCTCGTTGGGGCGCTGGATGTCCACCGCGTGGGTCGGGCTGTAGAGGTTCACGATCGGCGCGTGGCTCTTCACCTGCACCTCGATCGAGAACTCGCCCTGCACGGTCGGGCCCTTCTTCGGGCCGCTTCGGACGGGATACGTATAGTGGACCAGCGACTCCGTGGCGGGCAGGATCTGCTCGAAGCGGAGCGTCACCGTCTGGCTGGACTTGGGCAGGATGGGGAAGATGTTCGCGCGGAAGACCTCGCCGCCCAGGTACTCGAGGAGGCCGGGGTCCTGCGCGCGGTTGACGATCGCGTTGTAGACGCGGCGGGCCTCGTTCTTCTCGACGATCTCGCCGGCCTTCGGCTGGCCGTTCACGATCATCGTGAACTTGCTCAGCGTGGCGCCCTTGGGGATGGGGAAGACGTACTGCGCCTCGAGCTGCCGCTCGGTGTTGTTGACGAAGACCTGCTCGACGGTCGTGGTGGCCGCCTGCCGGTCGATCTCCACCCTCACCTTATGGCGCTGGAGCGCAAGGGGCGGGAGGTCGGGCTCGGTGGGGATGATGATCCCTTGCGCGAAGGCGGGCAGCGCCGCCGCGAGGACCAGGGCCGCCGTCAGGATCGCGTTCCGCTTGAGCATCTTCATCCCCTTCAGAAAGTTCGTTCACTCACTTCGACGCGCGGATCCGGCTCGAGTTCACGAATTCGCGCGAATCCGCGAACCCGCGTCAGGCTGGACGCGTCAAAGCGTCGTTCCTGACGAAATGAGGTGAACGATGACGAGAGTGCTGCTCGCGCTGGTCCTGATGGTTTCCGCGGCCGCCGCGGACGAGGCCCCCAACTGCAAGAAATGCGGCAAGGAGTCATTCGGGACGTCGGTCCAGTGGTCCGGTGACCCCTCCGAGGCCGCCGCGAAGGCGAAGAAGGAGGAGAAGCTCGTCTTCGTCCTCCACGTCTCGGGCTACTTCGAGGACCCCAAGTTCACCTGAAACAACGCCCAGGCGCTCCGGGTGAACGCCTTGGCGAATCCTGAAGTCGGCGCCTACATCAACAAGAATTTCGTCTCGTCCTTCCAGAAGGTCGCGACCTTCCGGATCGTCAACGGCCAGAAGCAGGGCGGGAACGTCGCCTCCTACTTCTGCGCCCCCGACGGTCGCGTGCTCCACTGCGTGGCGGGCCCCGTCGACGCCCAGACGCTGCTCCGCGAGGCGAAGTGGGTGGTCGAGACGGCGAGGAAGGCGGTCGAGGATTCCAAGAAGCAGGAGATCCCCTTCAAGGTGATGTTCCGGAAGCTGCACGCCGAGCGGCTCCGCCAGGAGCACGGGCTCGTGGTCGAGGTCGCCTCGTTCGACGCGCCCGACCCGAAGGACGACGGCCCGCTGTCGTACCGCGATCCGACGGGCCGGCCGCTCATGCCGGTGCTGGTCGCGCCGCCGATCGACGGGCCGGACGTGGAATTCCGCGCCAAGGCGGAGGCAGCGGGGGCTCCCCAGATGGAGCGGGCGGCGAAGGACAAGGCGGGCCGCGGCTGGGTGCTCGGCAACCAGGGGCGCGTCCACCAGCTGATGGCCGCCTATTCGATGGTGAAGATCGAGAAGGTCTACGCCACGGTCTTCCAGAACATCCTGGGCGAGCAGGTGAGCACGCAGCCGGTGATCACGCTCAACAGCCGCGAGGAGACCCGGAAGTCGATCTGCCTGCCGTGCGAGTCCCGGGCCGGTCTGGAGCTGACGAAGTAGTGCAGGGGCGGCCCCTCCTTTTCCGTCCATAAGAAGGCGGCCCTGCGCGGAGCGTAGGGTAGAATAGGGACGTGATGAAGAGGAGGCTGGACATGTCGTGCCGCACGCTGGCCCTGGGGTTGCTCGCCGCCGCGATGGCGTTCTCGGTCTCCTGCGTCATCCCGCCCATGGATGAGCCCCAGGAGTTCGCGGCGATCCCCAGGATCGAGGAAGGTCAGTCGACCGACGACGTGATCAAGGTCCTGGGCCACCCGACGGTCCGCGAGAACGGGTGGTGGAACGGGACGGCCTGGTACGACATGGAGTTCCACGTCTGGTACTACAAGAAGGTCGGGCGGGTCGTCTTCAACCGGAACAGGGTCGTCCACACGTCCGAGGCCGACCCCCAGCAGTTGGGCCGCAGCGACCAGCACGCTGCGTCCAAACCCCTGAGCCGGTAGCCCCTCTCACTTGCCGTCCGCGGCCTCGACGCTGAAGTCGTCGAAGAGGGTCACGCTGTCGGCCTTGGTCCACATCCCGGCCTTCCCGGCCTCCTTGAACGTCTCGTCGTCGGCCTCGAAGAGGAGCGCGTCGTCCATCGAGACCTTGAAGTGGGCGCCCTTGACCTCGAGCTTCAGGGAGTGCCAGCGGTCCGCCGGGACCTTCGCGTCCACTCCCGCGAACTGCTTTCGCTTGCCGGCCTCGATCTTGTAGAGGCGGACGTTGTCCTCGAGGGCGTTGGCCCGGGCGATGTAGTAATTATTCGCGTCCTTGTAGCGGAGCACGAGCCCCGCCGCCTGATCGACCTTTCCCGAGACCGGCTTGAACTTGACAAAGACGGCGACGTCCTTGCCGCTGAAGGAGTCCAGGATGCAGAGGGGGAAGCGGTTGCTCGTCTCGTCGGTGCTCGTCTGCGCGAGGACTTTCTTCCCGCTGGGTGCGCCGGCCTCCTCCCGGACGATCCAGGTGCCGGCGCCGCCGCCGCCGGTCTGCCCCGTGGAGAAGCCTTCGGGCGTCTTGCCCGCGGCGTCCGCCTCGAAGTCGTAGGTCTTGCCGGCGAACAGGATCGCGAACGCGGCGCAGGCGCAGAGGGTCTTCATGGGCGGCTCCTTTCCTCAGGGTTAAACGATAGGTCGGGCTCGACCGGATGACAATGATACTATGGCGGCCGGGTCCCGGAGATGTCGCGGGTTCTATCCCAGGACCAGCAGATCGTAGAGCCGGAAGGCGTGGTAGACCGCGGCCTCGAGCTCGTCGGGGCGGTAGAGCAGGTCGTCGGCCCTCAGGTGGAACGTGAGTTGGAATCCGCCCGCGGGCGACATGCGGAACACGAAGCGGCGCACGCCGGGCAGCCGGCGCAGCACGACCAGGCTTTCCGCCAGTCCCGTGGGCTTCCCCTCCGAGGGGATGCCGTCGAGCGCCAGCTCCCGGAGATACCCCGCGAACGACCCGGAGGCGTAGATCGCGAGCGTGTCGTCGATCAGCGGATCGTAGGTCCGCACGCGGGGGAGGATCCGGAGCGCGTCCCACATCACGGCGAAGCGCCAGTCGACCGGGCCGCGCGTCTCGATGATCACCGGGAACTTCGGCTTGACCTTGGGCTCCAGGCGGAGGACCAGCTCCTCCTCGTCGGGCTGGACGAAGGTGGCCGGCCGGCCCTCGTGGGTGAAGTGGATGCGGCTGAGGCCGAAGACCCAGCGCTCCACCTGCACCGCGCCGAAGCGCTCCTTGAGGCGGTCGGCCAGGTCGTGGAGGCGGCGCATCCGGTCGCGCGCCCCTTTCGTGATCTCGAAGAAGACCCGGAGCGGGACGAGGAGGATCACGACCCCGATCCCGACCAGGACGAAGATCTGGATCCAGGTGGGGATGTTCGGCGTCACGGGACCCTCACTTTCACCACGGCGGTGTAGAGCAGGCCCCGATCCCGCCTCGCCGACTCGAGGAGCACCTCGGTCGACGGCTTGACCGTGTGGGTCGACCGCGAGCCGTTCACCGTGACCGCGACGGGTTTCGTGAAGTCCACCATGCGCTCATGCAAGTATAGCTTGATCTCTCGCGCCGCGGCGGCGGTCATCTTGATCTCGTTGGAGTCCGCCCCTCGTTCCGCCTGGACCAGGAACGGCTCGACGAACCACTTGCGCTCCTCGATCCTCTTCTTGTCGAAGTCCATGAAATCGCGCGGGATCTCCTGGCCCTTGGCGTCCGACACCTCCAGCCAGAACGCGCGGTTGAAGAGCCGGTCGCGCGACCAGACGGCCGCCCTCAGGGGGTACGCGTCGCGGCGCTTCGTGGCCGCCCACTCCAGGACCTTCGCGTTCTCCTGCGGGAACCACTCGTGGCCCCCGTTGGGGTACTCCTGGAAGACGCAGTCGAGCTTGAGCTCGTCGATCCGCTTCCTCGCGATCTTCACCCATTCGCTGGGGACCTCGGGGTCCTTGGCGCCGACGGTCCAGTAGAGCGGCGTCGCGGCCAGGTTCTCGAGCCCTTCCGCGACGAGGACCTTCTCGTTCTTGGGGCCGACCAGCTTGTACCGGAACATCGGGCCTCCGGACCGCGGGGCGCCCGCCGCGAAGAGGTCCGGATAGGTGCAAAGGAACTGGAAGGAACCGTTCCCTCCCATCGACGCGCCGTCGAGGAAGACGAGGTCCGGGTCGATCGCGTAGTCCGCCAGGACGCTCCGCATCGAGCCGAGGATGTAGGCGTAGCCCAGGGTCGAGTTCCCCCATCCGCCGCGGCCGGCGGAGGGGCAGAGGAGGAAGGTGTCGTCGCTCCGCTGCAGGTCGCCCAGCCAGTTGCGGATGAAGCCGTCCCCGTTCCCGCTTTGCCCGTGGAGGCTGATCCAGAGCCGCCACCGCTTCGACGGGTCGTAGCTCTTCGGGACCCAGAGCACGTATTCGAACTCGATCCCCAGCGCGTGCGGGGCCTTGATCTTCTTCTTCACGACCTGGCCCTTCGCCTCGACGTCGGGGCGCCGCGGCGGCTTCCGGAGCTCGGCCTCGATCTCCGCGGGTGTGCCCTTGATCTCGGCGAGGATCCGCGTCCGGGCGGAGGCGTCCTTCTCCGCGAGGTACCGTTCGATCGGCGTCTCTTGCAGCAGGAGGAAAAGGGCCAGGATCATACCTATATAACCGGGACGGACCCGCTCCCGTTTCCCCTTCTCCATACCGTCCTCGGGGGCCTCTTGACCGAGGACCGGGGACCGGGGACTGGGTTGCCCGTTTCCCGGCACGCTGGTATCATCTGCGCATGGCGTTCGACGCCGATTTCCTGAAGACGCTCGAGGCCCTCAACCTGCTCGCCAAGCGGACGCTGGCGGGGGACGACCGCGCCGAGCGGCGCACCCCCCGGAAGGGCGCGTCGATCGAGTTTGCCGACTACCGCCGCTACGTGCCCGGCGACGAGATCCGCTACATCGACTGGAATGTCTACGCCCGCCACGGCAGCCTCTTCGTGAAGGAGTTCTCCGCCGAGGAGAACCTGCACGTCACGATCCTCCTCGACACCTCGCGTTCGATGGAGTTCGGCGGGAAGTTCCGGGCCGCCAAGGAGCTCGCCGCCGCGATGGGGTACATCGGGCTCTCGAACTACGACACGGTGAACCTCTACGCCTTCGGCTCGGAGATGCGGATGGTCAAGAAGTTCCTCCGCGGGAAGGGCCGGATCTTCGAGCTCCTCGCGGCGCTGGACGGACTGTCGACGGAGGGGGCCACCGACATGCGCGTGGCCTTCAAGGCGGCGCTCCCGAAGCTCCGCGGCCGCTCGCTCGTCCTGCTCCTCACCGACTTCTACGACCTCGCGGGCTACGCCGCGGCGGTGCGCGAACTCCTCGCCCAGCGCTTCGGAGTGCACCTGATCCATCTGGTCGCGAAGGAGGAGGTCGCCCCCACGGCGCGGGGCCGGATGAGCCTCCTCGACCTCGAGACCGGCCGGGCCCGCGATGTGGCGCTTCTTCCCCGGACCGTCGAGGCCTACCGCCGCCGCTTCGACCTCTTCTGCGCGGAGGTCGAGGAGTTCAGCCGGTCCCACGAGATGGCGTACGCGAGGGTCCTGGCGGACGACCCGCTGGACCGGCGGGTGGTGGACGTGCTGCGCTCGGGCGGGATCCTGGAGCATCGATGAGCTTCGAGCATCCCCAGGGGCTGTGGCTTCTGGCCCTCGCCCTTCCCATCCTCGCCTTCCACTTCTACAAGGGCCGCGTCCGGCCGATGCCGGTCCCGACGCTCCTTTTCTGGGAGCAGGTGATCCTCGAGGAGGATCGCAAGACGGCGCTCCGGAAGCTCCGCCACGTCGCCTCCCTCCTCCTCAACCTGGCGGCCCTCTTCATCCTCACCTCGGCCGTCTCGCTGCCGAGCGTGAAGGGGATCACGCGCCCGAAGGCCCGCTACGCGCTCCTCTTCGACAACACGCCGTCGATGGGCGCCGCCGGGGCGGACGGTCGGACCGGTCTCGAGTCCGCCGTCGAGCACGCGCGCGAGTTCATCCGGTCCCTCGCCCATGGGGACCGGGTGTCGGTCCACGATCTCTCCGGCGCCCGCGCGCCCTTCACCTCCGACCTCGACCGCGCCGCGCGCCGCCTCGCGGTCCCGCCGCCCGTGGACGGCGCCGACCTCCGGGAGCGCCTCCAGGCGGCCCTCGCCGCGGGCGACGACGTCACCGCCATCCTCTTTACCGACCGGGCGCCGCGCGAAGTGGACGACCTGCTGGCGGGCGGGAGGCTCCGGATCGCCCGCGTGGGGGGGGCGATCGACAACACGGGATGGGTCTCCGGGCTGGCCGTCCGGCGCCCCGGCGAGAAGAAGGTGACGCTCTCGCTCACGCTCGCCAGCTTCGCTGCGGCGAAGAGCGAGCGGGCCGAGGTCCTCTTCTTCAACGGGAAGGAGATCGCCCGCCGTGCGGCGGCCCTCGAGCCCGGAGCGCGCGTCGAGCTCGAGTGGGTCCTCGATCCGTCGAGGTTCCCCGGCGAGAGGATCGAGGAGGGCGGGCTGGCCGAGGTCGCCCTCGAACCCCGCGACGCCTTCTCCGCGGACGACGTGGCGTCGTTCGTCCTGGCGCCGCTCGTGCCGCCGCAGGTGATCGTATTCCGCGCGGGCAAGGCCGACGAGTTCCTGATGAGCGCCCTGGGCTCGCTCGCCGCCGGGGGCATCGTCCAGCCCGAGATCCTGACGGCGCCGGTCGAGTCCTACGCGAAGATGCGCCCCCGTCTCGGAGAGGGATGGATCGTGATCTTCGACCGGGCGGCGCCTCCCGTTCCGCTCGGGCAGGGGGCCGCGCTGATCCTGGGCGCCCCGTCGGGGCCCCTCGTCGAGCGGCCGACGATCGCCGATTGGGACCGCGACGCGCCGCCCAACCGGATGAACGACTACGCGGGACTCCTCCTGCGGCGGTCGCGGATCCTGCGGGGAACCCCGCTGATCCGCGCCGTGGAAGGGACGGTCGCGACGTGGTCCTCCGGCGGCGGACGCGCGGTCGTCGAGACCGGCTTTGCCTTCGAGGACGCCGAGCCCAGGCCCGCGCTCCCGGTGCTGCTCTTCAACGTGGTCCAGTGGGCGGCCCACCGCGGGCTGCGGTCGTTCCGCGACGAGTACCGCGTGGGCGAGCCGCTCCGCCCCGAGCGGCCGCTCTGGCTCGAGGAGGGCGAACTCGTCTTCGCGCAGGCCGGCCGGACCGAGCGGGCCGGGGTGGGGAAGGGCCGGCTCCTGCCGCCGCCCGTCGCGGGCCCCGGGTTCGTCCGCATCGGATCGGAATCCCGCGCCGAGTGGGCGGCCGTGAACCTGTTCGACGCCGAGGAGTCGGACTTCCGTCCGCGCGAGGAGGCGCCGGCGGGCCGGCCGCTCCCGCCTCCCGCCCCGTGGCACGCCAAGATCCCCTACGCGGTGCTCGCGGTGGCGGTCGTCCTCGCGCTCCTCCTCGTGGAGGGATGGCTCTTCCACAAGGGCGTGATATAGTACCGGGGTGGTGAAGCTCGCGCTCGCCCTCGTCCTCGTTGTCTCCGGTCTGCTCGCCCTCCTCTTCTTCCTCCTGCCCGGGCCTACGCCCATGCCCTCGCCCGTGTCCCTGACCGACGTCGGCGGAGACTACGCTGACCTCGATGAGGACGCGGTGATGGAGGTCGAGGACGTCATGATGGACTTCGCCTGGCAGATGCGCCGGGGGGCGTGGGCCGGCGCGCTCTATCACGTGGCGGCCGACTTCGAGGGGAGCCCTCTCCTCCGGGAAGCGGAAGGGGCGCCGCAGGAGGTGGGCGGCGTGGCGATCGCCGCCGCCGGCCTCGATCCGCGCCGCGTCGACCGCGCCGGGCTCGGCAAGGCGCTCGCCCCGTTCCGCGTGGAGAACGCGGTCTTCAAGTTCCCTTCCGCGAAGCTCGACGGGGAGACGCTCTCCTGCCGGCTCAAGCTCGACGCGTCGCGGCGGTCGAAGCGGTGGGTGTCGCAGGGCGACGCGGAGTTCGTCCGCCGCGGCGGGCGCTGGCTGCTCCGGAAGTTCGCGGGGACGGACCTCAAGACCGAGGAGGGACCGTTCCGGTTCCCGGAGGTCACCGGCCGGCTCGGGATGAAGAGCGAGTACGGCTTCGACGACCGGGAGAACCAACAGGTGACCTTCGGCCGGCTCTACCTGGGTGGCATCGCCGCGGGCGACTTCGACGGCGACGGCGATGCCGACCTCTACGTCCCCCAGGTGGGCCCGAACCTCTTCTTCCGGAACGACGGCGGGACGTTCACGGAGTGCGCGCGCCTGCTCGGCGTGGACGACGCGGACACGGGGGCGGCGGCGCTCTTCCTCGACGTCGACAACGACGGCGACCTCGATCTCCTGCTCGCCAACCACGAGATCGAGAAGGTCTGGGACCGCCGCACGAAGACCCGCGTGGACAACGCCGGCCGCCGCGCGCTGGTTCTCTACCGGAACGACGGCGTCCGCTTCACCGACGTGACGGGCCAGGCGGGGCTCGCGGTCCGCGGGCCCGCGATGGGGCTCGCCGCGGCCGACGTGAACGGCGACGGCCGGCTCGACGTCTACGTCGCGATGTACCGGGACGAGTCGCTCGACGATCCGGACGCCCCGCAGGAAGTTCCGCGGGACGTGGCCGGCGCGCGGGACGGGGTCCCCAACCAGCTCTGGATCAACCAGGGGGACGGGACCTTCAGGGAGGAGGCGGCGAAGCGCGGGGTGGCGGACACCGGGTGGAGCCTCGCCGCGGCCTTTGCCGACTACGACGGCGACGGGAAGCCCGATCTCTGCGTGGCGAACGACTACGGCGAGAACCGGCTCTTCCGGAACCGGGGGGACGGGACGTTCGAAGACGCGACCGTGAAGAGCGGGGCGCGCGATTCGGGGTTCGGCATGGGGGTCACCTGGTTCGACTACGACGGCGACGGCCACCTGGACCTCTACATCTCGAACATGTACTCGACGGCGGGGAACCGGATCCTCGCGCGCGGCCCGGGGAAGCTCCCCAAGGAGCGCCACGAGAAGCTCCTCAAGATGGCCGGTGGGAACACGCTCTTCCGGAACAACGGGAACGGGACCTTCACGAACGTGACGAAGGAGTCCGGCACCGGCCGCGCGGGTTGGGCCTGGAGCTCCGCGGCCTACGACTACGACCATGACGGCCGGCCCGATCTCTACGTGGCAAACGGGTTCCGCACGTCGTCCTTCGCGACGTCGGACATATGAGCGCCCTTCTGGCGCCTGGTTCGGGCGCGGACGATCCATGAGGAGAAGGGCGAGGCCGGCGTGCCGCTGACGAAAGCGTTCCACGGCCATCTGGTCTCGATCATGCAGGCGGACGGGCAGAACCCAGAGGTCCAGAACCGCTTCGACGCGGCGCGTCAGGCCGGCCGGCCCGGCCCGTCGGTCTCGTTCAGCGGCAACGAAGCCAACCCGCTCTTCCGGAACACGGGAAAGGGCTTCAGCGAGATCGGGACGACGCTGGGGATCTCCCGGACGGAGGACAGCCGCGGCCTGGTCCTCGTGGACCTAGACCAGGACGGCGCACAGGACGTGGTCCTCCACAATTTCTATCGGAACCCGATCGTCGCGATGCTCAACCGCGCGGCGGGGGACAACCGCTGGCTCCGCGTCCGGCTGCGCGGGACGAAGTCCAACCGCTTCGGGATCGGCGCGCGCGTGACGGTGAACGGGAGGATGCAGGAGCTGGCCTGCGGGAGCGGCTACCAGTCGGGCAACGCGCCGGAGCTGCACTTCGGGCTGGACCGCGCGGAGAAGGCGGACGTCAGGGTGCGCTGGCCGTCGGGGCAGGTTGACGAATACAAGGGCCTCGACGCGAACCGCGTGGTGACGCTGCTGGAAGGGGATGCGAAGGGGCTGAAGGCGGAGGCGCTCAAGCGGGTGGCGATCGAGCCCGATCCTCCCGACCCGGCGCCTTCGGAGCCGGACGTGCCGGCGCTGCTGGCGGGCCTCAAGACGCTGGGAGGGGACTCGGCGGCGGCGAAGGGGCCGGTGCTGGCGATCCTGGCGAGCGTCGACTGCCGGGCCTGCGTGGAGGAGTTCAAGCGTCGGGACGAGATCGAGCGTCGCGCGTTCGAGGCGGGTTTCGCGGTGGCGTGGATCGCGACCGATGCCGATCCTAAGGCCGTGGAGGAGCAGTTCCGCCTCAACGGGGCGTCGTGGCGACCGCTGCACGCGGGGGCGCCGCTCAAGGGCCTGGCGACGCCGACCGTCTACCTCGTCGCGCCCGACCGCCTCGAGAAGTTCAGCGGCCGGTTCGCGGTCACTGCGGCTTTGGAAGAGGCGGCGCGTCCCCGGAAGTGACGATCTCGAAATCCTTGTCCTCGGGCAGCGGCAGACCCTTCGTCTCGGGGGCCATCCACGTCCCGACGAAGCCGAGGATGTAAATGCAAGCCACCGCGCTCGCCGCCTGCGGCCATCCCCACTCCTTCTTGAGGAAGCCCAGCGCGAAGGGCGCGGCGGCGGCCAGGATGCGGGCGGCGTTGTAGGAGAACCCGCAGCCGGTCGTCCGAAGGCGCGTGGGATAGAGCTCGGGGAAGTAGATGGTAAAGCCCGAGAAGGGTCCCAGCGTGAAGAAGCCCATCACGGGCGCCAGCAGGAGGGCGTAGACCTTCGCGTCGGCTCCCTTCCCGGACACCGTCCAGAAGAAAAGTAGCACCGAGGCCCACGCGAGGGCGAAGGAGAGGAAGAAGGCCTTCCGGCGGTTGAAGCGCTCGGTGAACATGGCAAAGACGTAGATGCCGAAGAAGGAGCCGAGGTTCTGGAGCAGAAACATGATGTTCTTCACCTGGTTGCGCGGACCCGACTCCACGCCGCCCTTCTCGAGCTCCATGAGC